>JAAZKI010000088.1 GCA_012799905.1 Lentisphaerota bacterium
CCCCACAGGCACAACAAAAGCACATTTCAAGAAGATTTCGTGCCTACACGAAAAATGGGTTGGCATACGTTGAGCACGAAATTATTTTTTCAAAAAAAATAAAAATGACCGTTTTGCGAAAGATGGGTTAGTCGTCATCGCGATCATCGCTATTTTGGCCGCCATGCTTCTGCCGGCCTTGAGCAAGGCCCGGGAAAAGGCTCGAACCATATCATGCGTCAACAACTTGAAGCAGATGAGCCTGGTCATGCGATTGTACACGGACGACTATGACGACTATGTCTGCGGCTCCCGCATGTCTGGCATATATCTATCCAATTACTGGATATATGCCGGCTATGCCTACGAACCCCAGCTCTTCAGCCGCCAAGGAACCACTTTTACCCCGGAATGCACCACTATGCTCTGCCCATCAGGCACCCATGAAAACGGGATGGAAATTTCTACTCCCACCGGTTCGGCGACAATAACCGTTAATCACGTGAGTCGTCGTATACATGGCGGATACGGCATGAACATACAAACTGGTTATATGAGCTCAACTGCTACTAGGTATCCCGACAAGATTTTGGCCTGGAAACGTCCATCGCAAACCCTTATGGTCTGCGATAGCCCCGTTGAGGTAATCGACGTCGGGTGGTGGTGGTCATGGCGTCATAATGACGCCGTTAATGTGGCCTACTTTGACGGACACGTCGACAGCGTCAAAAAGCAGATGCCGCAAAAGGTTTGGTTTTCCAAAGATTAACGCCAATTCTCCCGATGCTGGAACCATAAGCCCGTGACATGTCTCAATAACAAACGAGGAGCTATCAACCGCCATGCAAGTATGCCCGACCTCCATTACCGCATTGGTTTTAATGGCCGCAGCGTCATCCTCTGCGTTTGCGCGCATGACTCCTGGGATGATTAAGGCGTCGAAGGTAGAGTATCCCGCCACGCTGACCTACGCTGCCAGCAATGCGCAGGACTACCCCAGAGTGTTCCATACGGCGGAAGATATACGGAAGCGGCGCCAGGAGTGTCCGACTTCCCCTAGATTGACCAGTTTCCTGCAAGGACGGCAGTGGCATGTCACTGCCGTCATCGATATGGATGATGAGCAGCTGCGCGCCCTCGTTCCTCCGGTTGGCCAGCCAGTTGTGTATGGCCTCGGCATGTCTTTGGACCCGCACAACACGGTTTTGCGCTGGGCAGGCTACAAGACCCCCAGGTGCGTCCTGGGCAAGGACGATGTCGTCTATCCGAATGAAAATCACCCAGACGACGGTTCCGGCTGGAGCGGGCCTGATGGCCAGAAATGCTATTTCCGCGCCCGTGCGGCCGGTTTTGCCTATCAATGGCTGGAGTCGCAGCTGGCCGCCTTGGCGGACTGCTATGCCCTCACCGGCGAGCAGCGCTATGCCCACGTCGCCGCAGTCTTGCTGGACGCCATTGCCCCCAGCTATGCCGCCGACGTGCGCGGACCGCTGGACTATCCCATTGCCAAGGGCGATGAAAATTGCGGCGGGCGCCTCAACCGGCCCTATTTCCAAGTAGCGCGGGCATTGATGTTCTATGTCTGGTGCTTTGAGGCAATCATGCCGTCCGGGGAGCTTGGCAAGCCATCGTTGACAGCGCCTGGGAATACGATGTTTGACAACGTCGCCAAAAATCTCCTCTTCAACGGCGGCATTTATTGCCTGGGATTTGCCCTGGGAGGCACACAGCTCCATAATGGGCACGCTGATTACGTGCGCGGCAACGCCTCCGTCGGCATCGTCCTGGGCATTCCGGACATGGTCGAGCCTCTGCTGGATAGGGCGCAGGGCTTGCAGGCAATGTTGGATGTGAACATAGACCGGGATGGCTTCTATTCGGAAAGCAGCCACAGCTACAGCCAACATACGTTCAATATGTACATGGATTTGGCTGACATGCTGGATGCGGCTGCGCGCCAAGGCATTCCAGGCGCTGAGCCATTGTATGACGATCCTGCCTTCTTCAATCCGCTCTTCCGGTATTTCGACCGTGCTGAAGTAGGCGGGCGCATACCTGCAAGCGGCGATTGCGGCCATGACACGTTGGTAACCAGCCCCACCAACCTGCGTGCGCCGGTGACAGGGACGTCAACCAAAAACGCAGCGCTGGACCAGCAGCTTAAAAGCGCCTGGTATCTTTGGTCGCGAGTGCGGAAGCCAGAGAACAAGCAACGCTGCGCCGAGTTCTTACGCGCCGCCTACGGGGACAATTTCGATGTCCCCGTGCTCTCGTCTCTGCTTTACCGCATCTCCCAGAGTGACGTGGAAGCGCTGGCCGCGACGCCGCCTGCCCCCGCCGATTACTTTGCCGGGAAGTCTGTCCTCTATGGCGGCAAGGGCTACGCCATCCTGCGCGGAGGCACGCCGGCGGCTTCGCATGGCCTCCAGCTGCTTTTCGGAGCGCTGCGCGCCCACGGTCAGGCGGAATGCCTCAGCTGGCTGTTCTATAATCTCGGTGCGGAATGGAGCTATGATCCAGGCTATTTCAATACCCATTATCGATTTGGCTGGACTTCGGTGAGCGTCGCTCACCAGCAGGTCACCTTCAACGCCAAAAGCGCAGTCCCCTCCGGCAGCGGCGAAATCCTGGCCTGGCAACCGGATGGTTCGACGCAGTACGTGCTTGCCAAGCATCCGTACAGCTATGTCCGAGAAGGCGCTATCCGCAATGAGCGCCTGTTGGGACAGGCTGACGCGCCTGACGGCTCGTTGGACTATTGGATTGACATCTCGTTAGCGCAAGGCGGCGAATTCCGCGATGACAGCTTCCACAGCGTGATGGCCAAGGTGGAGACGCAGCTTGAACTCACGCCCATGAATCAATTCGCCCTGGGCGGGGATCGTTTCAAAGGACAGTATTTTCTGCCGGACTATCGCCTCAGCGGCGAGACCGACAAGGCGTTTTACTGGGCTCCGGAAGGCCATGGATATAACTTGCTGGTCAAGCCGGCCAAAGCCATTGTTTCGGACTATTCAACCCATCGTTTTCGTTTCACCAATGCCATTTTTGCTGGTCAGGCGTCTTTGCGGCAGGCCATTACCGTGGATTTCCCCGGCGAACCCAACCGCGAGTATTATCGGGCTGAAAGCATGCCAGTTCGCGGCGCAAACTCAGTGTCCTATATCATACGCAGAGACCATGGGGCGGATGTTTCGGTGTTTGCCAAAGTCATCCATTTTGCTGATGAGGACGCTGCCGGCTCCAGGGTGCTGGCGGTGAAGACAGTCCCGGTGCAGCCCGGCGGCCAAGGCGTCCGCGCTTATGTGGTAGAACTGTCTGACGGTCGCAAAGACTGCTGGTTTATCGGCGATGGCGCCGCGCACGCTTTCCAGGGGTTGCAGAGCAGTGCGCAAGTTGCGGTCTGGCGTTACCGGGCGGATGGCAGCCTCTACGAGCACCATAGCTCCGGTACGGCCGTGACCGGACGCGTCAGCAGCATTTGCGAGAAAAACGGAAAAATACAGTTGACTGTGCAGTGGGATGACGGCGCAGCCGTTGACACTCAGTCGGCCAAAGTCTTGATATCATACGGGGCAGGGCGGCCGGGCAGCTGGTCAATAGACTCCATCCAAGGAGACGTGATCACGCTCAATGCTGCTAAAACCCACCTTGGCCGAGTCGAATTCACCCCCATTGGCGAAAATACTTATACGCTCCGTCCTGATTCAAGTTTCTTTTATGGCCGCGGCGGGAGATGGGACAATGCCAACTTCCAGGGACGGCATATCGTGGATGAAGCAGGCAACGTGGTCGCCAAAGGCGTCGACTTCTGTGATCGCACGAATGGTTTGTTTACGGTAGCCTTGTCAGAACAAATTCCCAAAGGCTTCTACACGATTACGGAACTCGCTAAAGGGGACACGTTTAAAGTGCTGATTAATCGATAACATTTTATTGTTCAGAGTATTGGGTCTAACAGCGGCGTTAATGAGGAACATTATGCTGAATCTGGAGTTGGATTTTACGGGCAAGGTCGCCATCGTAACTGGTGCGGCCTCAGGCATGGGGCTGTTGTCGGCGCAGAATTTGGCAGCTGGCGGCGCCAAGGTAGTGTTGGTGGACGTCAATGACGAAGCTTTGCAGCCCGCAGTGGCAGGGATTCGCACCCAGGGCGGTGAGGCGACTGGCCAGGTGGTCGATGTGCGCGATTACAGCCAGGTTGAGGCTGCGGCGAAGTTTACGGTGGAGCACTACGGACGCATTGACATTCTTATCAACTGCGCCGGGGGCTATGCCGGGCGCATTTTTCAGCGCAAAGAGAGATTCAAGGACATGCCGCTAGAGGTGCTCGACTGGGGCATGGACGTCAATTTCAAGGCGCCAATTTATTTTTGCCGGGCGGTGCTCAATCAGATGTTTGAGCAGAAGAGCGGCGTGATTATCAATCTTGGGTCGGTGGATGGCGTTACCGGCAGCTGCGCTGTGGAATACAGTGCGGCCAAGGGCGGCATGATCAGCCTGACCAAGTCGCTGGCAGTCTATGGCGCGCCATACGGCGTGCGCGCATGCTGCGTGTCGCCCGGCCCGGTGTTGACGCGCCCCGGCATGGCGAATATGCCTACGCGACTTGAACGCGCTGCCGAGCCGCAGGAAATCGTCGATATGATTGTCTTCCTTTGCTCAGACAAGGCGGCCTTTGCCACTGGCAGCAACTTCGTGGTGGACGGCGGTCGCAGCTGCGGCGGCTACAAGGCATAAACGCCGTTTTGAGAAAAATCCTTTTTGGGTGGCTATCTACAGCTGGAAGGCCTTTGTGGCAAAGTCCAGCAGCCACACCCAATCGTATGCTGCAATGCCGTGTTTTTCCAGGCGGCGAACGTAGCCAAGGTAAGGGCCAATTGCTGAAGTGTCAAAATAGTCCGGATAAGTTTCGCCCGGCATACCCGGAAGATTTAGAAACTCCCAGGCAGGCGATGCAGCGCGGCAGGCCAGATATTCGCCCTTGGTATCCATCCAGTCATTGGGGCCAAAGCCCTGCACCAGAACGCGCCGGGGAGCGATGGACGCCAGCAGCAGGTGCTGATCAAAATTCAGCAAAAGCGGGGGATTCTTCGCGTATTTTGCGTAGGCTTTGCAATACCAGTGAGTAAATATCCGCACTTCTGTTCCGATACACTCCCCGAAATCGCGTTTTGCAAGGCAAATGCCACCGCCGCCGCACTGGTTCGGCACGCAAACTGCGAAACGTTCGTCCCTTGCGGCAGCGAGAAAGGCGGCCTTGCCCAGCCGGGAACAGCCTGTGACTACGGATTTGCTGGCATCCAGTTCGGGGATTTGTTCGGCTAAGTCCAATCCGCGTGAGAGACTCCAAGCCCAGGCGCCCAGCGCAGTAGGATTATCAGTCCTGCTTTCATCCCGTTTCCCCCACAAGGAGAATACTCCGGTATACGCAAAATTCTGCTGGTTGTATTTGGGGTCAGTTTCCCTGGAAGACGGATCAGGGGAGACTTCAGAGTAGCAGGCGCTCATGACCGCAAAGCCGCGGGCCAGCAACATGCCAATAGGAAAGACGCTGTCAGAGCGTGGATCGCACATGATGCCGCGGGTCTTTTCTGATGAACAATGACCGTCCGTCATGGGTCCATTGTTAAGCCATCCCTTGGGAACCGGGATTTCCGGATCATATACAAGTTCATGGTTCCCCCGATAATTCAGAAAAAGAATGACCGGAACAGGCTGTTTGGCGTAGCGCGGACGAAATACAACCCAGCGGATGGAAGGCCCTGATTTATCCTGCTTGAACCACATTTGGTATTGACTGCGCACGGCAAACCCTGCCAGCGCCTCAGGGCACTCTTCCACTTTTTCCACGACCTGCGTCTCCGGCTTCGGGGGTTCCTGCCCGTACATCTCACGTGCGAAGATATCCAGGATTTCCGCACGGCGCCTAGGCCATTGCTCCGGTGAGGTCAATTTCGTGCCGTCGGCAAATGTCAGAGGGTCCTCCAACGTATAAGGCGCTACTTTTTCCTCATCGTAATTGGGTTGATCATAGTTCGGACGAATGGCGGGAATCTCTTCAAACATGATTGGCTCCTCAACAAACTTGGAAAATGCAGTTGCGAACGGCAGATTTTAGAAGCAAGGAAAAGTTAACTATGGATTTGGTGCTTTGCAACTCATATGCTCCATTTTACCATGCTAAGGAGTCATGCAAAAATATTTTTGGTTAGCCCGACTTGGCGTTTTGGTTTTTTCAGGGTAGGGTTGCCGACGACCAGGATCAGGGCCTGGTGTGGTGTCCCCGGAGGATACGAAACCCGGAAGCCAAAATCGCCGCCCAGGGCGGAGACGCTCAGGCGCCGTGCCGGAATCTGCGCATTGAACTGCATTTCCTCGACTGTTGCCCCGTTGTTGATTATCTGCATGGTGACATTTGACGAGGGGCTTGTCGAATCCGGGTGCAGGCCGATATCAGCCTCAAAGGCGGAAAATGTGTTTTCCGGCAGCCAGTAGAGGAGCTCCGCCTCAAAATGACTGCCCCAGCTCAAGCCGGATGCATACGTCAGGATACGGTCATCGAATCGCAGTTGCAGAGGGAGCTTCTGCATGCGGGAGTTGACAGCGAAATTTTTCAGGTAGGACAGAAATCGGTAGCCGCCTGCGCCTCCCAGCGGGAAAACGTGCGGCTCCAGGCAAGCAAGGGGGATGCTTTGCGGAACATTCGCCAAGTCCGGGGAGTTGACGGCTAGCGACCAGGCGGAAAAGAGGGCGTCGGCGCAAAGTCTGACCGTGTTGTGCGCCATTTGGCGGACTAGTTCGGCATTCTGCTCTCGCCGGTTTTGTCGTGTGTTTTCGACGATGCTGAAGCAAAGCCGTCGCGAAAGGCTGGTTGTCCTGACATACTCTGCATAGAGGCGCATGATGATTTCCGGGATGCTTTCACCCAGCGGACGCGGCGTATAGACTTCCGGCTCGACCGCGCTGCAATCGAGTGCGGACAGGATGGCCAGGGGGCTTTCGCTCGGGTTGTCTTCGGAGGCTCCGAACAGGCGTTCCAAGATGAATATGTCGCTGCCGCCGGGGCCTTCCAGCGCATGCGTGCCAAAGCAGGAGTCTTCCAGCATATGCAGCAGGCATCCGGCATATTTGGCGCCTTCACGCCAATCTCCCTGGCGGAAATGATGGATAATCCGCGTGAGATAGAACTCGAAGCCCTTTTTGACGTGGATGAAATTCAGGTTTTGGAACGGGCGCGACTTAAAGAGTCTGCCTTTGTCGGGATCGGGCAGCCAATATCTGTACAGCTCCGACAGCGGGGTGTCGGGAGGATAATGAAATTGTATCCCTTCATCGATGAACATATAGGGCAGGAGCGCCTCATACGTGTCCCGGTCGCTGGTCAAAAAACGATCCGGATACATGCAATATTCATCCAGCATGGCTGCCCTGATTGGGGCGGGCAGCTGAAATTTGCCAGGCATCAAATCCAAGGCGCAGCGTGTCAGATAAGCATGTTGCCGTTGGCCAGGCATGGGTAAAAGCTCCAGCGAGGTTTACTTTGGGCAGCGAATCAATGAACTGCACGCGCCGTCTATTTCGGCAGGGCGTCCCGCTTCGGAGGCAGGTTTCAGCATGTGATAAAGGACTTCGAGAGAGTTAATGAAGAGGACGCCGTCCTTGCACAGCAGTTTTTCCTGCTGCTGTCGGTTGATGATGGCGACCGTTTTGATTCCGGCTCGCAATGCTGGCAGCATGTCCTGTTCAAGATTGTCGCCAACCATCAAGGTGCGCTTTGGATTAAAGCCGCCTGCTTTCAGGATAGACGGGAAGAAGTCCGGCGACCATTTCCCCCGGGGGTCATGAAAGCTGTCGCCGCCGAAAAAGCCATCAAAATAGGGGGCGCCGTCAATGCCGCCCAAGTCGGCGACGGAGAGTTTGACCAGCGTCGCCATCCGGGAGTTAGTGGTCGCCGAGAATAAGCGGATGTGCTTGTTTCGCAATGATTTGATAAAAAAGACAGCGTCGTCCGCGATGATGATGCCGCCTTTGATGTCTTGCTGCAGCGCATCCCAATAAGCTTGCCTGGACAGGCCCAGCGGCGCCAGGAAGCTGAACGCACAGCTTGTCTCAATGTCCCCGGCCTGTTGGACCTTGGCCAGCGCCTCTGCCGGCGGGATGGAGTCACGCTGCATCACCATGCGCAGCAAGTGTTCGAGCGGCGACACCGCAAAGTCGGTTTCTCGCATGGGTATTGTGATGGTGCCGTCAATGTCGATTAGGGCGACATCCACGTCGATTTCACGGCTTTCGCTTGGCATGAGCAATGATTCTTTCGATTTTTCAGCTTTGCGATGTTCCGTTGTCTGACCAGGATGCCTCTGGCGCCAGGGTAATCCGTTGGCGCTTTTCCGGGTTGGTGCCATCCAGCACTGCGCAGAGGAATTCCGCTGCTGTCCTGCCTACCACCCAGGGGTCGTTGCCGACGACTGGGATACCGTATTCCCTGGTGAAGGGAAATTTCGGGTTGGCGAGGGCGACGATCCTTTTTTCCTGGCGCAGGTCGCAGCCATTTTTCAGGAAGGCGTCCACCAAGCCAACGGCCAGCCCGTCATCGCCTGCCATGATTCCGACCGTGGGCGGAAGATCGGCCAGCTGCGCAACGCAATTGCGCCCGCATTTTATACTTGGCTCAGCGATTTTTTTGACCGAAAAGCGGATGTCAGACCGCTTTTTCAAGACGGTGGAAAATTCTTCGATCTCTCCGTCCGCGTGACTGATGATAATGCATTCGCTGATATCATTGGCCAGAAAGTAATCTGCCGCCATGTCGGCGCGCTTGCCAATGTCATAGGAGACTTGGTAGACCCCTGGCAACGAGGTGTCAGCGCCGCCCAGAACCAAGGTCGGTGCCATGCGGGCGTATTGCTGTATGGTTTCCAGCGGCGCAGTGGAACCGGCGACGATGCCGCGGACAGTCCCCGGAAGGATGTCGTACGCAGGAAAGGCGCCGTCTACTTTGAAAATCACTTTGGCGGTAAAGAGGCTTTCCGCAAAAGCTTCAAGCATCGCGCCAAGACGCAAGGAAAAAAAGACATTCCGGCTGCCGGCCTCGTGGGCATGGAAAATCAGTACGTGGTTCTGCAGGGACTTCTGGTGCAGAAGACGCTCAGTGCCGACAACGTAGAGCCCGCGAGAAGACTTGCTCCGGATAACACCGCTCTTCTGCAATGCGTCAACAGCCTTGCGAGCCGTGGTAATAGAGACATCGTAGCGGTCGCAGATGTCCTTTAATGTGCAGAAAAAATGCCCGTCCGAAAGGCCGGAGGATAAAATTTCGTCCTCCAGACGCTCTTTAAGCTCGTGATAAAGAGGAGTAAAAGCAGGTGTCGTATGGGGCGAAGTCATGCTCATTTTCAAAGGACCTGCAGAAAAAGTTGGCGACAGCAGTACGAAGTCATGCAACTAAGCAATCCGATTACCGTAATACTATAACTGACAAAAGCAAATGGTAAACATCGCTAACAGAACCTTAATAGTAAAAAAAGCTATTTTTAATATTTTATGGATTGATAATATTTTCCTCGTAGGTATAGTAGTGTTGTTTCGTTTTTGCGTGTCTGTATATTATCCGTTATACGGTTTGTTTTCAGGTTTTTACCAGGAGGGTTTTTGCCATGTCATCCAATTTTAAAGTTCGTTTTTTCACTTTAATTGAGCTTTTGGTTGTGATTGCGATCATTGCGATTTTGGCTGCGATGCTTTTGCCTTCCTTGAGCAAGGCTCGTGATCGCGCTCGCACGATTTCCTGCGCTTCGAATTTGAAGCAGGCTCAGCTCATGGTTTTGATGTACATGGATGAAAACGAGAAGGTTTACTCTGGCGGCACTACGACCATTTGGACTGAGAATTTGGCGCGCAACGGCTTTTTGTCTCTTGACGAGTCTAGTTTTCGCATCCTTCGTTGTCCTTCCTACAAATATTATGCTGCTGGCAGCCTGTCTACTGTGGAGACTTACGGCATCCGCCGTTGCGAGGATGATTCGCACAAGTATATTCACATGAAGCAGCCCAGCGTCTATGTCATGCTGGCCGATTCAATCCGGATTACGCCTAGCAAGCCCTACCGGCAGGTCAGCAGTTTCCAGGGGTTCGGTAATTATTCCTTGACGAAATATGGCGGGAATGCCTGGAAGATTCACTATCGCCACAGTTTTTGCGCCAATGTCTCGTTTGGTGACGGGCATGTCCAGACTATGCGGGTTAGTGAGCTGTATGGTAATTATCAGACTTACCGCTGCCCACAATTTTGGACTTTGCCGGAGGGTGAATGATGAAGCGACTTGCTCTGGTGGTTGCCATGCTTGCAGTGACTGCGTCCGCATTTGAGATTGTGATTCCTGACCAGAACGCCCGTCTGGCCTTTCCGCCAGAGGAGGGCTATGAATACCCTGCCGAATTTCTGCAACGCCATATTATGGCCTCGACCGGCAAGAGTCTTTCGGTTGTCAAGGAATCAACAGCAACTCCCGAAAAGCGAAAAATCTTCCTGGGCGCTACTCGTGCGGCCGGGAAATTCTCCTTTGCGCTTAATCCCGAAGGCTTTATCTTGCAGCCGGACGGCCGCGACCTGATTATTTGCGGAGAAGTTTTTGACGGCGTGGACAGGGGCACGCTTTTCGGAGTGTATGAATTTCTGGAACGGCAGTTTGGCATCCGCTGGCTGTATCCTGGCGACCGGCTGTGGGCGGGGTTGGGGGACGGCACCATCATTCCCAAGCACGATGAAATCACTTTTCCCTATACGCCGGTGCAGGATGCGCCGCGCTTATGGCAGCGTGAGGGCGGCATCAGCTATGAATACCAGCCGATTGCCGTGCAAAAACGCTGGCATCCCATGCTGCGCTTCGGCACGTCCATGCCGCACCGGAATGCAAATCATACGCAAATCTACTGGGTGGACTTATACGCTGACAAGCATCCGGAATACTTTGCCAAGGGTTCAGACGGACAGCCGCGCATCAACTACCGCCACAAGACGCGCACTTACATCTGCCTGAGCAGCGACGCCGTGTTGCAGCAGATGTTGGACAATCTGGAGGCGTTTGACCAAGGCACAGCCACCGGCAAAGAATGGGGGCCGTGCCTGCCGAACCGCGACTATGTGTTTTTCTGCTGCAATGACGGCATGATCCCGGAGAGCACGTGCCATTGTCCGGATTGCGCCGCAGCGCTGGAAATGGATCGCAATTACGCGGCGCGCGGCACTGAGCTTTTTTTCCGCTTTGTGACCAAGTACGCGAATGCAATCAATGAAAAATGGCCTGGACGTCGTCTGGTGACCCTTGCTTACAGCCATTACCTGGCGCCGCCCGTACATTCACAGATTCCGGCAAACTTGGACCTTGCCTACGTCGGGCCGCAGGTGCAGTATGCGAATGATCCGGCGGTATTTGACCTGCACAGGCAATATTTGTCCCGCTGGTCAGAGTTGGTTGGCCATGACCGCAAGCGCCTTACGCTGTGGATGAACATAGTGACTCCCACGCTGGGTGTTTCCAACGCGCCGTTCTTTTATCCGCATACGCTGAAGCGTTTTCTGCTGGCCTCGGAAAACGAAATTGGCGGTGCGTTCATCAATGGCCTGAGTCCGTATCTGAGGCGTCTTGGCGCGGAAGGCCGTTTTGGCGGCGTCCAGACTTTTCCAATGGTATGGATTCAGGCTCGCTTGCTTTGGAATCCGGATGCGGATGTGGACGCGCTGCTCACCGAATATTGCCAATATGCGTACGGTAAAGGCGCCGCTGTCATGGAAGAATTTTTCCAGCTTATTGGCGAGCGTTGGGAAAATATGTACAAGACCAACACCTCCCTTTCTGAGCTTGACTACATCCATCAGGTTCGCTATCCCCTGCCGGTGGTCGCGAAAATGAAGTCTCTGCTGGCGCAGGCGCTGGCGGATGCCAAGGATGAGCCGGAGGCCGCCCGCCGCATCGCTTACATGACAGATACGATATACTCCAGGTTTTTCGAAGAATCGGAGACCTACCAGAAGCGCAGCGGTATTTTGCCGGTGTATGAATGTCTGCCCACCAGCATCGCTCCGGTGCTTGACGGGAATCCCGGGGATGAAGTATGGCGTGATGCAGTGCCGGTGGAGCTGGTAAGATATCGGTTCGGGGATAAGTCGCCGCGACGCTCAACCGTGAAGATGATCCACAATAAGGGAAAGCTGTATTTCCTCGCTGAGTTTTTTGCTCCGGTCGAGAAAGATGAACTGCGCATCCAGGCAGCGATCGCGCCGGATGGACTGCGCTCAAAATATTCTCCGAATATCTTGAAAAACTGGCGCTGTTTCCGCGAAATTCAAATCTATCAGGACGGAAAAGCCACCCGCTATGGTCCATTCCCGCCATGCGACTATAAGATGGCGCATGCTGATGGACGCTGGATCATCGAGGGTATGTTTGACACCGAGGGGATTGTCTCCGGTTCCGTAGGGATTCCGGTTGTGCGCTTGCAGTTTATGCGCTACTTCGATCAATGGAACGAGTTCGATATCTGGTCGCCGACCATGGGAGGCATTACCGACTATCCTACTTGGAAATTCGGCGTGGTGCAGCTGCTGCCGTCAAGCGAGGAGGAAAATGACGGGCTGAGATGACCAGCACGCAGATGCGCAGTCCGACCAACGCAATTTTCCCGCTGGTCAGACTGCTTTTTTTCATCCAAAAAGGCTTTTTCTCAAAACGGCGTTTATGTGTCACCCCTGGCGGGGCTCAAAATTATTATACGCCTCACCCTGGGCTTCGCTTCGCTCACCCTGGGCTTTTATGTTGCTGGCCCTTTGGGCCGCCAGGCTTAGAAACGATAATCTGCGTCCATAACGTTCACAGCCGCAAAGCGGCAAAAGCCCGGAGGGCGACACATAGAAGCCCAGGGTAAGCCGGGCCGCCAGGCACGGCGCAGCCCTGGGTGAGATGGCATAGATTTGGAGCCCTGTAAGGG
>JAAZKI010000034.1 GCA_012799905.1 Lentisphaerota bacterium
GACCTGAGAGCCACCCCAACCTCGTAGAGGTGGCACCATGAGTAACCCCAGGTGAAGCGGAGCGGAACCTGGGGGTGGAGTCCCCCTACGCCTGAGCCTCGTAGAGGCGGCACTAGGAATAACCCCAGGTGAAGCGGAGCGGAACCCGGGGTGGAGTGAGTAACGGCTCGGCGATAAGCTTTCCGGGAAATCTTTCCCCAAAAAACAAGAAATTGGCCGATAGTAGTATGACAACAGGGCTGGTCTCAGGCATCAAGCATCTCGAAATCCACGACGGGCCTGGCATTCGCACCACGCTGTTCTTGCAGGGCTGCACGCTGCGTTGCGCATGGTGTCATAATCCGGAAAGCATCAGCCATGAGCCGCTGTTGTTGTACAAGGATATCCGCTGCGAGTCCTGCGGTCGGTGCGTGGCTGCGTGTCCCAGCGGCGCTCAGGCGCTGGACGCGGCCGGCAAGCACGTCTTTGACCGCAGTAAATGCCGGCACTGCGGTCGCTGCGTTGACGCCTGCCTGCTGGATGTGCTGAGCTTCTCGGCGCGGGAAGTCAGCGTCGATGATGCCTTGGCGCTGCTGCTGGAAGACCGCGATTTTTATGAGCAGTCTGGTGGCGGAGTGACTCTGTCAGGCGGCGAGCCGTTGTGCCAGGTGGATTTTTGCGTCGAGCTCTTGAGGCGTCTGCGGACAGAGGGTGTGCATACAGCGGTCGATACGAGTGGGAATGTTCCTTGGGAGGCATTTGCGCGCGTGTTGCCACATACGTCGTTGTTTCTCTACGACCTCAAGCTGATGGACTCTGAGCAGCATCGAGCCTTGACCGGCTGCGGCAATGAACTCATCCTGAGCAATTTGCGGCGCTTGGCAGGGCAGGGCGTGCCCATTGAGCTGCGCATGCCGCTGATACCGACGCTGACTTTGTCGCCCGCTGAATGCCGCGCTGCCGGAGAATTCCTGGCCGCATTGCCGCATTCGGTGACAGTGCGACTATTGGCTTATCACGATTATGCACGAGACAAGTACCGCTATGTCGGCCTGGCTGACAGCATGCCGAGAGTGCCCAGGCCGTCGGTTGACGACCTGGAAGAAGCGGCAGGAATCCTGCGTGGCTACGGCCTGCGGGTGATCAATTCTTTGGCGGAGTAAGTGCGGGAAGCGTCAGAACCATTGGCTCAGCCACTGCATGGCTGATACCTGCGCGTCGAGGCGGGCGCGCGGGGTGTCGCCAGGCGCCGATACTTCGAAGTTGAAGGGGCCGCGATAGTCAATGCTGCGCAAGGCCGCGATGAAAGCTTGCCAGTCAATGACGCCTTTGCCGGGGAGCCAGTGCTTTTCATCAATCCCGTCGTAGTCGCTTAGGTGCAGAGTGATGAGGTTTTTGTCGAGGCTCTCGACCCATTCGGGCAGCAGGGCGTACTGATCCATGCCGTGATTGACGTCCAGGCAGACGCCGCAGACGTCGCTGCCGAGATGTTTGACAAAGAGTTCGAGTTCAGCCAGGCAGTTGCCGAGGCACGTGCGCGGAAGCAGTTCAATGGCCATTTTTACGCCGGCCTGGCGAAATTCTTCGCTGAGTTTTGCGAGAGTCTGCAAACTGCATTCCAGGCGCGCGGGACGGTCTTCAGCGCTGATGGGCTCGGCGCTGGCGTGGATGACGACCATCGGGGCTGCAAAGAAGCGCGCATCAGCCAATGCCTGCCGCAGGCTGGCCAAAGCGGCAGTGGCAGTCGCTGGATTGGAAGGATCGACGCCGCCCCCGAAGTCAGCGTGGATCGTCATTGGGCGGATGCCGGCTTCCTGCATAGCTGCCGCCAGGCGTTCGTGCCCGCGCTCTACGCCTTTAAGCAAGGGCGTAGTGTAGATTTCTGCAGTGCCGATGCCTGACCCAGGCAGGACCGCCAGCATATCGTCGGTCATGGGTTTGGCAAGGGAATGAAGGGACACACCGAGAACTGGACTGAACATGACAGCAGAACTCCTTTTGGATGATACTCAATAGTGAAATGACGGCGTAGCTCCCCGTCGCCGTTTGGTCGCCCCATCAACGTCCATCGGGAAACTTTGCCGGCGGCAGCGTGTGGCGCATGTCATACATGGTTTCGGCGACGGCTCGGTTGACGTCCACGAAATCCTGGTATGGCGTGTCGGTGACATCAACCAGTCCAAAGCCGAAGTTTTCGCCATCCCAGCGTCCGAGCAGCGTTTGGTCCTTGAAGGCAAAATGATGCAATCCCACCAGCTGTGGGTGGCGCAGCACGCTGGTGAAAAGTTCTCGCAATGCCGTCTCTCGGTCGCCCGGCATGGCGCCGGCGCAGGTCAGGGTGCCGAATAACCCGCGTTCCTCCGTGCCGACCGTGTTTTCCGTGATCATCACTGGGATGTCCCTCGGCAAGCCCCGTGGCCGGAAGAGGTCAAAATGCAGAATGTATAAATTGTAGGACACCACGTCGCAG
The DNA here is from genome assembly GCA_012799905.1 of Lentisphaerota bacterium. Taxonomy (GTDB): domain Bacteria; phylum Verrucomicrobiota; class Lentisphaeria; order Oligosphaerales; family Oligosphaeraceae; genus JAAZKI01. Next base: position 2,450 of record JAAZKI010000034.1, read on the forward strand.
TATTGCGCTGACAGCTCATTGATGTACTCGCGAAAATAATCCGGGTTCATCAGCCGCGAACCCAAATAGAGGTGATTTGGCGCACCTCGCTTCACCGCATCCCGCGACAAGCGCAGGAAGCGTTCTGCGAAAGCCCGGCTAAACTGCGCCAGGTCAGTCCGTGCAGCCGGTGCCGTTGGCGGCGGTTGTTCGGCGGCCAGCCACGCATCCCAGCTGCCGAAGTTGGTCGCCCACGCCGCATTGAAGGCCGAAATATCGGCGTATTTGGCTTGCAGCTGCCGCAGCAATTCGCGTTTGGCAGGTTGCTCTGCTTTGGCTGCCAACGCCTGCTCGCCGATGTGTGTCGTTGACCCGAATTTGAGTTCGTTGCCAACAAAAAAGCCGATGCAATATGGGTCTTCGCGCGTATAGGCGAAATCGTCACCAAAAAGATCGGCCATTCCGGCTGCGAATTCATCCGCATAGACATCAATGATATCGCCTACTTTCGGGCATTTTGGCAGCGGCAAATTGAGCGTATAGGGCATTTTTTGCGCTTTATACAACGCCGGCTCACTCCAGTTGGCGACCGTGTTGAATCCCCAGCTCTGCAGCCGGCGCAGCTGGAACTCATTCCAAGCCGTTGCGGAACCGTACTTGGCCAGCACGTTGTCACCGTAGAAATTGAAGACCTTGCCGCTCGCCGGGCGCGGACGCCGGAACAGCTTGGCGCGCTCGCCGTCATTAAGCCAATACGCACGCATGCCCAAGGCGTTAACCCCGCGCGAGAAAAAGAGCCGACCATCCGGATCAACCAAATACCACTTGCCCGCATATTTTTCTGTCCGGAAGAAGCCCGTCGCCCGCAGCTGCGGCCCTGCTGCCCAGCCGCCCCAGCGATTCCATGCCGGGACGTTTTCGCGCAAGGCTGCGACTTCGGCCTGATGACGCTGCTGCAATTCGTCCTGCGAGCGCATTTTGGTCGGCCAGTCGCTGTGTACATACTGGCCAAATTCGTCCACCAGCGGGAAGAATGTTTCGGCGCTTTTCACCGCTGGATTGACTTCTCGCTCGCCATGCACCCGCAAATTGCGTAGACGGACTTTGAGATACACCGGAAAGGGTACGATGAACTGGAGGGATTTTACCGCGGCGGTGTTGCCATTGTTTCCGCCCGGGAAGCCGTCGGGCATGCGTCGCCCCTTGAACATCGGATCAAAGCCGGGATCACCGCTGTGGCGCAGTCGGAACGTGAAGGCTTTGGACGCCCCTGGCGGCACACTGGCCCTGCCGAGTGTGCAGGCGCTGCTTTCCAGGCAAACCTGGAGCATCGCGCTGCTATCCGGACACAAATTCTCCAACTCAAATGACAAATATCGGTAGGCGGAAAAATCCCAAGTCGAGCCTGTTGCTGGCAGGAGTCGTATGTTTGGCCAAGGCGCTACGGTATCAAGAGTAATCACCGCATCATTGACGCCCTCGGCAACCACCGTGGTTGCGGTTGGATGCGTCATCTGCACTTCCGTGGCCTTCCAAAGCACGGGTTCGCCCAAACATAGCTGTCCTGCGATTGTCAGTGCTGACAGCAGCAGCTGTACCAATTTGTCTTTCATGGCCGTCTCTTTTGCCCTTTTTTTGTACTCACAGATACTGTCCATTAACGTCCACTTCTTTCCTCACAGATACTGTCCATTAACGTCCACTTCTGTCCATGTCCACTTACCACTAATGTCCACTAAAGTCCACAGTCCATCGTCTACTAACGTCCATTAGCGTCCACTTCTGTCCATTGTCCACTGTCCACTAAAGCTCCTTAGCCTGGGCGCCTTGGCACTATAGGTTGTCGGAACTCCGAGTATCTAACCGGTGGCCCATTACGGAATAGTTTTAGTATAACGGCTTGCCTATCACAATCAAGATGGTATATTAAACTATTGTTAATGACATGCTTTTGACTTAGGGGGCGAAACGGTTTCGACTGTCTAGGTGGAACGCAGGTCGCATGCGGAGGATGATCGTTGGCCTCCTTAATCATCGGTCAAAAAAATAACTGCGAATAACCAACTCGCTCTCGCTGCTTAAGTTCAGCGACGTCTCTACCTGGATGCCTGATAAGGGCTAGAGGCGAACACATCAGGCTGGCTGGAAGGTCGTGCCAGCGGGCTGACCAGTAAGATTAAACAGATGGCTGCTTTCACCGGCCGGCGTGGACGCCGCCTAACCGGAGAAATAAGACTAAATAGCGTCCTAAGCATGTAGAAGCCTTCGGAAAATCTCTTCAGGACCCGGGTTCAAATCCCGGCGCCTCCACCATTCA
>JAAZKI010000593.1 GCA_012799905.1 Lentisphaerota bacterium
CGCCCCTCGCCCCTAACGAATTATGAATTATGAATTATGAATTATGAATTATGAATTATGAAATGCGCCTCAGCATTCAACATTCAGCATTCAGCATTCAGCATTCAGCATTCAGCCCCTCGCCCCTAAAAAAGCCCCTCGCCCCTAAAAAAGCCCCTCGCCCCTAAAAAAGCCTCTCGCCCCTCGCCCCTAAACAAAGCCCCTACTTATTTACTCTGGCCAGCCGATGCATTGGCAGAGCGTGATCGTCTGCGTTTCCTTCAAATGCATTGCCTTGGCCAAGTCAGCTGGCGGAAAACTGCCGCGCACCACTGTGCCCAGGCCGACTGAGGCGCAATACAAATACGCATTTTGCGCCAAAAAGCCGGTGTTCATCAGGCTCCATTCCGGACGGCCTATCTTGGGCGGCAACTTAGTTGTGTCGCTCACGTAGACCAGGGTGATGGGCGCATCGGTGGCGAACGGCTGGGGGACGGCGTCAATGACAGTGGCAGCGCGGACGTCTCCATGGTGCACACGCAACAGCGAATTGAGTCTGGCGTCATACAGCCACACGCCGTCATCGCGCAGCACATAGACATCCAGCTCCTGGGCGTTAAGCGCGGTCGGTGCGGTGCGCTTGTCTTCGCGGTTAAATCCCCAGGTCGCCCACAGCAAATCACTTAAGACCTGGTCTGATATTGGACGGTCTTTGATGAATTTTCGCGTTGACTTGCGGGCGCTAAGGGCATCCATCAAGGGCATACCGCCCGTCTTTTGCGGCGGCGGCAGCTTAATGGTGGCATCTTGGCCAAAACTCGCCGCTGCTCCCAGGCCAAATAACACAATCGGCAAAAATGTTTTCTTTGACATAACTCTTTGTTCTCCTGATTTTCGTCTTTCATTCTTTGCGCCAGAAATCCTTGGCTGACATCGCCTTACGGCACTGTGAATGGCAGTTCCACTTGCTGGCCGGAGGCCAGTTCGGTGACTCGGACTTTCCAGTTCCCGGGCTGGTCATTGAGTGCCATCTCCACTGGGAAGAGGAATTTCCCGTCAACGGCGCAGGCATGGCCGCTGCCGTCCATGACGTTGCCAGCCGGGTCAAGGACGTCAATGCGGATAGGATACAAGGCCGTGGATGCGTTCTTTCGGGCGTTGCCCATGGTGATTTGCACTTTCTTGTCTGCCGCCCAGGTGGCCTTCAGTTTTGGCAGGGGCTGGTCAAGCAGCAGAATCATCCGGCCGTCGTTGGTGGTAAAATCAACGTCGATAGTTGTGACTCCCTTTTTGCAGGTGAACGGCACTGGCTTGTGCGCGACCAGGTCGTAAGCCGCCTTGGTGTCACCGCGCCGCACGGTCACGGTGCCGCTGTTTGGAAGCCCCTTTTCCATGGTCAGCTTCCAGGGGCCCAGGTAGTCGCCGTACGTGCGCTTGTCGTTGATGACAAAAAGATAATCGGCCTTGCCGTACGTCCTCACCCTGGTCACCAGGTCAGGGTTGCTGGCGTCAGTGTAGGCTGTGTAGTGCGGGTCAAGCTGCCGCCGCAGATCAGCCCCCATGGTCTGCAATTCTGCCTTGGCCCGGTCTGCCTCGGATGGGCGCGTATACGCCTTGACCAGGATGTCCGGAATAATTCCGGGAACCAGGAATTCATCTGCGATGATGATGCCGCCTTTGGCCTGGAAGTCGCGGATCGCGTCAAAGACCGGCGTTGTCAGCACATCGCAATGGAAAAGGCAGAGGACTTTCAAGTCCCCAAACCCGTCGCGCAGGATTTTTTCCTCATAGATGACGGCTGGCGACAGGTTAGCCCATTGCAGCATCAGGTGCGCGTCTGCAAGCCAGCCTTGCCAGCCCCAGGTTCCGCGCCCGGCGAACATACAGGACGCAAAACTATGCAGAATGGCGACTTGCGGGGGGCGTTCCGGGATGCGCTTCAGCGTCGGCCCCAGGGGCTTCACCACTTCACCCAGCACTTTTTTCATCATCACGCCGGTTTCCAGGTTCGTGGTGAAATAGCTGCCGATGCTGGGCTTGCCCCAGAGCGAACCAGAGCCATGGAACATAATGCCTTGGACGCGCTGGGAGATTTTGGCCCAGATGGAGGCCCGCAGGGAATCCGGCGGGATGGAGATGAATTTAGCCTCGGGTTGTTCCAGTGCCCAGGCCGGGGTCGGGTCTGGGTTCTTGCTTTGTGGGGCTGTTGCGCTCCGGTAGCAGATAATCTGGGTCATGGACATCACGTCCTGGCCGGGGCAGCCGTCCGCCATGGCGCGCAATTCGTCGGTGAAGCAGCCGGTTCGGATTGGGTCGGGATACGCGTAAGTCCAGTGGCTGACAAAGTCGACGTTGCCGCCGCTGCCCCAAAGAGGCGGCACTCGCACGGAGGGATCAAAGAAGGTCCAGAACGGCCGCTTGATATGCTTATGATAGGCGTTGTTCACCAGGGTCTGGACTGGATTCCAGCCGTCGCCTTGCTTCCAGAACCAGCGATAATACACCAGCAGCGGGTGGTCTGGGCTGATGACTCGGCCAAACGGGAAGTCCTTGACTCGGGTGTAGCGCGGAGGGGCCTTGCTCATGACTTCTTCCGGAATAGGATAGCCGGCAAACGCCTGGAAAGCGGCTGGCTCGACGTCCCCGAAGGAGGGCGCGGTCGAGTCGCGCACCTCGGAATTGATCAGCAAGGCGTCGCAGCCAGGATGGTCTTTGATGATTTGGGCCGTCTTTTCGGCAGTGTCACCTAAAATCGCCTGGTATTCCGGGTTGGAGGCCTCGGCGTTGCGGGGGACGATTGAGCCGTCCCGCCGCCGCCGGGGAAATTGCTCGATCAGGGTATTGTCATGGGCGAGGGTGTAGTATGAGGCTCGGCGTAGGCCGGTGGCGACGTATTCGTCCAGAGTGCGTTGGATAGCGAGACCCGTGTCCGTCAGGTTGGTGCTGCGCCGGACTGTGGCTGCAAAGCCGCCCAGGTCGTGCGTGAAGCCGTGGTTGAGGACGATTTCATGCGGGCTGCCGCCGCCCCACATCACAATCGGCATCGAGTCTGGCGGCAGCTGTGGTCCGATAATGAAGTCTTGCCTGCTGGTGAGGGTGGACGCTCCTTGGGGGCCGGTGCTGGTTACGGTGACCGTGAAAGGATATTTGCCGGGGCGCAACCGCGTTTCGACCGGCAGATCGACGATGCGGGCGCTTTTGGCAGCCAGGGCGCCGACCTCTATCCGACGGGATGGCAGCAGTTTTGTTAGCGGGTCGTCGAACTTGACGAGCAACGTTACTGAGGTCAGGTCGGTCTTGCTTTGGTTGGTCACGTACAAACCCAGGGTCGCCGGCGTCTCGCCGCGCACGAATGCTTTCCTGCCTGGCAGGGTCAGGGTGAGCGGTTCCGTCGGATACGCCGTCAACTTCACCCGTGCGATACCGCCGTTGAAGCGGTTGTGGGTTGAGCCGCAGCGGTCGCCGATGACGACCTGCCGGATGGCTGGCGCCACTGGGCCGCCGCCGGTGAAGGAGAAGGTCTTGTTGTGGACGCCGTCAAGGCTGATCTCCAACTGGCTGGCACCGTTGTAGGCCACGGTGATGGTATGCTGCTTGCCCAGGGCCAGGGAGACTTTCTGACCGGCGCAGACCTTGGTGGACGTCCCCAGCCCCAGCCAGACAAAGGGCGTGAAGGTATCGCCGCCGCCAGAGGTCAGGGCGACGGCAAAGCCGTTGTGGTTGCCCTTGGCGTTCTTATAGTTTCCGGCCAGGAGGTATTTGCTGTCCCAAAGCAGTTGCTGCGGCTGTTCAGTGCGCGGTTCCGTGCGGGGCTGGAAGGTGATTTCGAGGCGGAAGCCCTCGGCCGGCGTCAATTCGGGATAGACCTTGTCCAGAATCAGCCCTTCTCCCTTGTCTTCCCAGCCGGGCGCCATCGTGAGAAGACCGTCAACGACTTTGGTGGCGCCGCGAAATTTGCCGGTGAACTTACCGTCCACCGAGGCGGTAGCGTTGCGGCTGAAGTCCCATTCCGCCACCAGGGTTTCCTTGGACGCGGCAGTCGCCAATGCGGTAAGCAGCAATGGCAGGAACAGCGCAATTCGGCGCAACGCATGATGAAATTGACGCATAATTATTTCCCTTGGAATATGTTTGGTGATGCAAAGTGCAAAAGTCTTAGTCAGCTGCTGTCCTCGTCCCACTGTTTTATTTTAGGACATGCAGGGTGATCGGTTTCCAGATACCACCCTGCTGAGCGCTGTCATGGACTCGGACGACGAGGAGATTTTTTTCTCCCCACTTGATTTCGGGTGTGATATCCATGACAAAGGGGATATCCCATCCTTCCGGGCCGAGGTCATGTTGGCTGACATAGACACCGTTCAACCACACCCAGGCGACTTCGTCAACCGCGCCGAAATGCAATTCTGCGGCATTGGCTTGGCCTTTTGCGGGCGCGGTGAAGGTGATCCGATACCAGGCGACGCCGTCATACTGGGGCAAACCCTGCTGTTCCCAGCCGCCGACTTTGATCGGCTTCCAGGCGCTGTCGTCATAGTCAACCGCGAAAAACTTTTTTTCGTGGCCATTTTCGGTCGGGTCAGCGAGGATTTTCCAGGTATCGTCAGGGAGCGTCATAGTCTGGATGGTTTCGATTTCGTGGTCCCAGGTGGGGTCGTCCTTCAGACGCTTGTTCTGGCGATAGTACTGGAAGGTTGAAATCATATTGTTGACGGCTTTTTGGACGGCAGGGTCAGTGGAATGTGCGGCAATGTCCTTGGCCAGCCGGGTGCGCAGCTGCGGATCGCCGATGGTTTTGACAAAATCCAGCATGAGTCCTTGCACCAGCGGGTCCTGGTCCCGCGTGAGATGCTCGAACTCGGCCAGGCCGTCCACGCCGCGTTCGGTAATGATTTCGTACAATGCGTTCCTCCGAATCAGCGGGTCCGGAGAATGTAATCCTTCCCGAATGGCCTGCGTCCGCGTCGCTGGCGACGTCACCCGCTGCCGGTAGGCGCGGCGGATGAGAACCGGATTATCCTGGGAAGTCACCTCCGAACCGCCACCAGATAGACACCCGGAAAGAATGATGACCGGCCAGGCAAAAAGTAAAATTCGACTGCATAATGACTTCATGGAAATCCTTTGCTGTTTTGGAAATCAATGCCTGCTTTTGAAAAAAATGCCACAACTGCCATACAGTCATAAAATATATCCGTCTTTGGGCAATTGCGAACGCGCCAGCAGGAAAAGCGCGGCGACGCTGTAATGGGTCACCGATTGATACTTGGGGTTCCGCCGAGTTGCGGAGCCAGACTGCCCGGATAAGGCACCTTAGTGGACAGTGGACAATGGACTTTAGTGGACTTTAATGGACATCAGTAGACGACGGACTGTGGACTGAAGTGGACTTTAGTGGTGAGTGGACGTGGACAGAAGTGGACATGGTGGACGGTGTGGACAGCGCCTGCGTACGTAGCCCTCGCCGCTCGCCCCTCGCCCCCAATA
>JAAZKI010000152.1 GCA_012799905.1 Lentisphaerota bacterium
ACCGGACGTCTAACAGCACAATCACTGTGCCAAATCTCTCTTTCTATCACAAGACCTTGCACATTACCGGTAATCGGTCAGCCATTGAACATTGAGCCGCAGGGCACCACCCCTTTCATCCTGTCTCACTTAGGTTCCCACAGGTCATCAGTCTCATCCTGGCGCCATTTCTAGAGATGGAAAGTATGATGCCAGCGTGCAGTGCAGAATCCTACTCGAGCACAAAATAGCTATGATTCTTCAAAAAGCCGTTTGAAAAAGGGCGTTTTGGGGCCTATTTTTCCAGCGGTTTCAGAAATCAAGCCCCCCCACCCATTGTAGGGGGCCCCATCCAATGGTCGCGCGCGTGTGAGATACGAGCTTAATATCATTGGCTGCCCCATTACCATTACCGACTATCAATGGGCAACCGATTACTTGAAGTTCAGCATCATAGACGTTAAATTAGAAGGTGGCTTTGGCATTTTCGCCCGCCGCGACCCTGCGCCGCGACGATTTTCCTCCCGAACCGCTTGCCCGGTCGTCCGTCTTTGCAGCGGTCGCGGCCACTTCAGCCCTTGAGTTGCTCATGTCCTCCACTTCTCCTGACCACCTCGACCAATTCAACCGTCTTGTCGACATCATCGCCCGACTGCGCGATCCTGAGCGCGGCTGCCCCTGGGACCGCGTCCAGACGCACCATTCTCTGCGCCGCTTCCTGCTGGAAGAAACCGCCGAATACCTCGACGCAGTCGAGTCAGGCGACCATCAGGCAATGTGTGACGAACTCGGCGATATTCTCCTGCAAGTAGTGCTCAATGCCCAGATCGCCGCCGAAAACGGCCATTTCAACATGGCTGACGTGGCTCGCTCCGAAGCTGACAAGATGCTCCGTCGGCACCCGCATGTATTTGCGCCGGAAGAGACGACAGCGGCGACCTCGGAAACCGCCCTGCGCCGCCAATGGGACGATATCAAGAAACGCGAACAAGCCGGCCGCCAGCCCCGCTCCGCCTTGGATGGCGTGCCGCGCTGCCTGCCAGCCCTGGCCCGTGCCCAGAAAATGCTGAGCAAAGCCGGCCAGGCCGGGTTTGAATGGCCTGATTTCGACGCGGCGCTGGCCAAGGTCGACGAGGAGCTGGCAGAAGTGCGGGCAGCCGCAGCCAGTGACGACCAAGACGCCTTGGCCGAAGAGCTTGGCGACCTGCTCTTCACCATAGTCAACCTATGCCGCTGGCAGCAGCTCCAGGCCGAAGATGTGCTCCAGGACACCATCGGCAAATTCCGACAACGGTTCACCCGCCTGGAAAAAACGCTCGCTGATCAGGGCCTGTCGTCGGCGACAGCAACACGAGAGGAATTGCAACAGGCCTGGGAGGCAGCTAAAATGATGGAAGAAAAGCCATGAGCGCGTTTTCCCTCCGCCGCCTGCCTGGACCGCGCGGGCCACTCAACTGGAAGACCAACCTCCTGTTCGTTTGGCTATCGCAGATTCTCACCCTGGCAGGTTACGGCGCCGCCATGCCGTTCATTCCCCTGTTCATCCGCGACGTCCTCGGCATTGCCTCAGAGCACGACCGCGGCTTCTGGGTGTCAATGTTCTATTTCTTCGGCATGCTGAGCTTCTGCGTGTCCAATCCCATCTGGGGCATGCTGGCTGACAAATATGGCCGGAAGCTCATGCTCCTGCGCGCCAATTTCGTCACCGCTTTCATTTTCCCCTGCATGGCCTTGGCGCCCAACATCTACGTCCTCATCCTGATTCGATTCATCGCCTCGGCTTTTTCCGGCACCATCGCTGCATCACAAGCTTTGATTGCGACGACAACGCCGGATCGCCACCAGGGCTTTGCCCAAGGAATCCTCAGCACGGCCATCTGGTCCGGCAACATGATCGGCTACCTGGTTGGCGGACTGCTCATGCATTACCTGGGCTACAACTGGGCGTTTCTGCTCTGCGGCGTCATGTACTTTGTCGGCGGTATCATCGTCTTATTCTTTGTCCAGGAAGACCACCAGCGGCGACCAGTCGCCAAGCGGACGGCAAGCCTGAAGCAACACAATCAGCAATCCGACCGCCGGCAGCTTCACTGGCCGAAACTGCCGAACTGGCAGGAGTTGCCTGGACTGCTGCGACCGCCGCAATTCCCGCCCCTGGTCCTGCCGCTGATGGGCATCTGCATGCTGATTTGCATCACCCGCCGCTTTGAAGAACCCTACCTGGCCATGTTGGTTGAAATCGTCGCCGATCCCCAAAAAGCCGCTTTCCACACGGGCTTGATTTGCGCGGCGGCGGCCGCAGGCGGGATTCTGTCCGGAACGGTCTTCGGCTGGCTCAGTGACCGCCTGCCGCCGCTGCTGATCATGCTTCCGGCTCTGGCGATATCTTCCCTGATGCTCCTCCTGCAAGGCAGCGCGACATCATTAATCATGCTCGGCGCGGCCCGCTTCGGAGCTTATTTCACCTCTGGCGGCTTGGAGCCGACCGTCCTGTCTGTGATCTCCAAAGTCACCCCGCCGGCCAAAAGGGCAACCGTCTTTGGATGGACAACCAGCGCCAGAACCCTGGGCATGGTGCTCAGCGCACCGCTGGCCGGAATCTTCATCACCAACTGGGGAACGCGAAGCGTCTTCTACGCAGCGGCAACGCTCTATATCCTCATCATGCCGGCAATCATCGCGACTATGAAAAAACTCCCAGAACGCAAATGACTTACGTCCACTAAAGTCCACTAAAGTCCACGTCCATTCTCCACTAATGTCCACTTCTGTCCACAGTCCATCGTCTACTAAAGTGTCTTACCCTGGGTGCCTAACGCCGCAACTTGCCGGAACTTCAAATATCAATCACTGACTGATTACCCTGAATGCAACAAATGTTGAGCGCCCGTTGTCCGTTATCGCAAAGAGGGATTACATTAATGCATGATTTATGCCCGTCTCGACGGGTCAAACCAAGTTGTCTGTAGGTCGCCGCCATGAACATGAAACTATCAGGATACATGCTTCTTTCGCTGGTCTTGTCACTGGCTCTGCATCTATTGCTGATGCTGTTCTTGTCGCGCATGACTTTTCCGGCCTCGCGCTTGGCCGAACTGCCGACTGAAGAAGCGCCCAAGCGCGTCCCGAACATCCAGACAGTTGACGTGCGTGACTTGGCCAAGCCCAAACCGTCGCCAAACACCAAGCTCAATCATCTGGCCACTGCTGGAATCAAAGCCGAACTGTCGGGAATAAGCCAACAGGTCAACTCTGAGCTGGCAGAAATAGGCGAACAGGCAGTGCGCGAAATATTGCAAAAGGAAAATCTCGTAACCCCGGCGCCAGCGCCCAGTCTGCGGTTTGCCGGCGTGGACAAGGCCATCCTGACCCCCAGGCTGCCGAATGCCGAACCGCCCCGCCAAGCCACGGCGCCGCGCCCGGAAATCGTGGCCATTGATTTCAACGACCTGCCCCCGGCTCGCCAGGCCGCCTATCGCGGTGATGTCATCCCTGGCGTCGAACGCATCGATGTGCCGGACCTCCACCTGCCCAGCCTCCTGCCACACGGCCCGCTGACTGCTGCCACCGGCGCCACCTACGATGTCGGCATTAAACTCGGCCCCAATCCAAAATTCGGCATTCCTGAGGGCATCGGCGGAGACGTGGAAGACACTCCCTCTGCTCCCGCCGCTTCCTCCAGCGAAGACCTGGCTACATTGCTGAAAAAAGGCGCCCTTGCCGGCGGCGGCGGCCGCGACGGCCAAGACATCGTCTTGAAGCCACTAGCTGCCCCTGACATCAAGCAGTCGCCCAAGCCGTTTGACGCCTTTGTCGATGTCATCGTGACCGTCTGGGAGGACAAGAAAAATGGCGGCGGCTACTTCAAGATCGCCATCACTCCGAACCGCGAAAGCGATTCTCTCCGGGACATCCCCAAGGATACGCTGATCATCATCGACCACTCGACCAGCATCGACATCAGCAAACTGCGGCAATTCAAGTCCGCTGCTGTTGACGCACTCTCGTATCTCAACCGCCAGGACAGGTTCAACATCGTCGGCTTCAATGAAAAACCGGAACAGCTGTTCCCCGACTTCGTTCCTCTGGACGTCACCTCCCTCGCCGCTGCCCGAGCCTACATCCGCAACCTCTACCGCGGCGGCATGACTGACGTGTTCGGCGGCATCGCGCCGTTTGTCCAGAAAAGCAATCGCATCGCGCAGCGCCCCCTCAATATCTTCCTGTTGACGGACGGCAAGTCCACCATCAACATCTACAAGGAAGACGACTTCATCCGTCGAATCGTGGAGATGAATCCCGGCAACGTGTCCATCTACCCATTCAGCGCAGGGCAGGACGCCAACCGGCAGCTGCTCGACTTCCTCGGCTACCTGAACCGCGGCTATAACTTCCATGTGCCTGATCTGAAACAATTCAAAAGCCAGCTTTTGTCCTACATCGGCGCTCACTCCAGCCTGATTATCCGTGACCTCCAGTACATGATTGAAGGAGAAGTCGGCAACGAAATTTTCCCCAAGCGCCTGCCCCACCTCTACCGTCAGGAAACCCTCGAAATCCTCGGCCGCTACAGCCCCCAGGACACGGAACTGGTCTTCACCTTGGCTGGCAGAGACGCGGAGGGCAACGTCCGTGACCTGGTGTTCCGGCGTCAATATCGCGACTGCCAGACGGCCAGCGAGGAACTCCCCCTGCACTGGGCAGCCAAGAAAATCTTCCATCTTCTCTCCCAGAGAACCTTGACCGAAGACCCCCAGGAACGCTTCCGGCTGAACCAGGAAATTCAAAGGCTTGGCAAAAATTATAATATCTACATCCCCTATTGATAGCGCCTGCGCGCCACGCCCGGGACGCTTGTTCTCCACCCTCAAACGCCTCGTAACTCAGGATTGACGATGCCCCAAAAACCGCTTTTAGTCGCCATGGACCTCGAAGGAGTTCTCGTTCCCGAAGTCTGGATTTCAGTCGCCGAAAAAACCGGCATCCCGGAATTACGCTTAACCACCAGGGACTTCTCCGATTACTCAGCCTTAATGAGCCACCGCATGAAGTTCCTTGACCAGCATCGCCTGACCCTGCGTGACATCCAGGACGTGATCAGCACCATGGAGCCCCTGCCCGGCGCCGTCGAATACCTGGACTGGCTCCGGGAACGCCACCAGGCCATCATCCTCTCTGATACCTTCTACGAATTTGCCTCGCCCCTGATGCAAAAACTCGGCTGGCCGCCCCTGTTCTGCAATTCTATCCATGCTGATGAAAACGGCCGGGTGACAGGCTACACCATGCGCGTGGATAACGGCAAAAAACGCGCCACCCTCGCGTTCAAGCAACTGAATTTCAGGGTCATCGCCATGGGTGACTCCTATAACGACACTGACATGCTCAAAGAAGCCGACCTCGGCATCCTGTTCCGTCCTTCCGAAAACGTCAAACGCGAATTTCCCCAATTTCAGGTCGTCAGCGAATTCAGTGAGGTGATTGACATCATCAATGCCTTCTGCAACCAGCCCTGACGGCCGTCTTCAACCTTATCTCGCCCAGCAAGGAGGTACCTGACTATGACTCTTCCGCGCGTTTGGAGTGAACCCCTGACCGGACAAATCAGCGGCCAGCTGCGTGCCGAAGCCGAACGGTTGTTCCTCGCCCATCAACTCCCCAAATCCAAGGACGACTGGCTGAAACGCCGCGAGGAGCTGCGCTATCAACTCTGGGAAGCCATGGGCGTCAACTATGACAGCACTATTCCCCTGGATGTCCAGGTCACCAAGGCTATTCCCTGTGACGGCTATAAAATTCTCTGTCTGCACTACCAGAGCCGCCCGGGTATCCGGGTCACCGGCAATCTCTACGTTCCGGACGGGAAGGGGCCGTTTCCAGCCGTAATCAACGTGCATGGCCACTGGGCCCAGGGGCGCCTGGCGGAAAGAGTCCAATCGCGTGGTCATTCCCTGGCCAAGAACGGCTATGTCTGCTTATCGGTTGACGCCTGGGGTTCTGGCGAACGCTGCACTGAACACGGTGTCTACACCTATCACGGCTCTGCCATCGGCGGCTCACTTCTGCCCCTCGGCGAAACCCTCCTCGGCGCACAAGTGGTGGATAATATGCGCGGCGTCCAACTGCTCACAGAACTGCCCTACGTGCTGGCGGACAAAATCGGCGCTACCGGCGCCTCGGGCGGCGGCAACCAGACCATGTGGCTAACTGCTATGGACGACCGCGTCCAGGCCGCCATGCCGGTCGTCAGCGTCGGCTCCTTCGCATCGTATGTGATGCGTTCCAACTGCATCTGCGAATTGCTGCCGCGCGGTTTGACCTTCACCGAGGAGTCCGGCGTGCTTGCCCTGGCCGCGCCCCGCGCTCTCAAAATCTGCAACTGCCTGAAAGACAGCAACCCGACCTTCTACGTCTCGGAAATGCTGCGTTCATTCGTTGAAGCCCGCAAAGTCTTCCAAGCCCTTGACGCTGATGACAAATTCAGCTACCAGGCGTTCAACTTGCCGCACGGCTTCTGGCCAGAAGTGCGCGAAGCCATGCTGGGCTTCTTTGACCTGCACTTGAAAGGCATCGGTCATGGCCAGCCCCGCCGCGAAGTGCCCTTTACCTGCCTGCCCGAAGAAGAAGTCATGGTCTTCCCAAAAGGAGAACGGCCGGAAACGATCACCACCATCGTCGACTACTGCCGGCAGCAGGGGAAACTTATCCAAGCTGAGCCGATGCCTGACCTGGATGACGTCGATGATGTCCGCTATGACTTGTTCGCCATCCTCAATCCCACGGAGCAGGAATTTGACAATGCTTGGCGGCACGATGATGAAGACGGCTGGCAGCGGTGGAGCGTGTCCACGAGCGGCGGCCGACTCATCCCGGTGCTCTACCGCCCGCCGACCAACAATGGAACGGCAGTAGTCATCCTGTCGTCGCCAACCGGCAAAAACGGCTTGGAAAACACAACCCTCTTATCAACAGCCCTGGCCGAAGGCAACGGCGTCCTGCTCTTTGACGCCTGGGGAACCGGCGAAGCCCCCAGCGACAATGAAAGCAGCTCCCATACACCCTTCCATACTCTCAGCCGCGGACTGCTCTGGCTTGGAAAAACCTTAATGGGCGAATGGAGCCAGGATTTCCACGTGCTGGCGTATTTTGCCGTCACGTATCTCAATGCCCGTAACGTTATTCTCGGCGGCACCGGCGACATGGCCATCGCAGCTTGCTGTGCGGCGATATTCTGCTTTGATACATTGTCCCAAGTGACTGATGTCATGGTCGAGGATATGCCAGATACGCTCACCTGGCAGGACGGCCCGGACGGCACTGTAGCCAAACGCACCATGGCAGCGTTTGTCCCCGACTTAGTAGTTTGGGGCGACATCAGGATGCTCGAGACAATCCTGGATAAAATCGACACCGGCTTCCGCGAAGTCACGGCTTGAGCAGAAAATCAGCTTCCTGATATCTTGCGTTGACGCAACAGCGAGCCGGGCAAAAATCTGGCTCGCTGTTTTCGTATTGAGTACAGAGAGATTACGTTGCCTGAGCTTGCAGTTTTTGTCGTTGAGCAGTAACAAGGAGAAAGCGTCATGTGTGTCTGGGTAGCATGTGCTGGCAAACGCGAGTCAGCCCCTGTTCTGTGGGAATGCGCCAAGCGTATTGAAGGACTTTGGAGTGGATATTATACGGGCATTGTAACTAATGACGGAGAAAAATTGCAGTTAGCCAAAGTGGCTGGACACAGCCGCTTTTGGGAGGAAAAGTATTCCCTGAAAGAGATGCGTGGGACTACCGGATTGTGGCATAGCCGGACAAATAGCGGCGGCGATCATCGAAAAGCGCACCCGTTCCTCGGAAACAATGGCCAGCTTGCTCTCATCAGCCAAGGCAGCGCAGGGATATTCGCCGACCGTGGCCAAATCCACAACCAAATGATGAATCGTCATTTGCGTGAAGGAATGACCTTTGCCAGCGCATCCGAACCATTGGGAAACATAGCTTGCACCCTCGAAAATGGCAAACAAGTGCACTGCTCGGATTTTGTCACACAACTCATGGAAAAAGAATTTTTGCGCACCGGCGATCATATTGGCGCCCTGCGCTATGCCCTGACTGAATATCGGGAAGAGGCATCAAGCATCGTAACTTTCCTCGACCAGCCAGGAAGACTCTATTTTGTGACAACCAATCAACGCATCGTGGCAGCAAAATACGCCGATGGCATCGCACTCTCAATCACTGCACTAGCATTCGGAAATAATCCTCCAAAAATCACGGAGCTTCCGGTCAATTCAGTCGGTTACATTGACGCCGACACCCTGCATATTGAAAAGCTGTCGCCCCTGTATGACAACATCAATGAAACAATGCCAGACGGTTGCCCCAATGCCATGCGGGAATACCTTCGCCAAAATGGCCCGTCCCTTCTGGGACATATCTGCGATCGAGCAATCAAACCATTGCACCCTGGGGAAGGCATGCAATGCCGTGCCATTTCAGCTTACAGAGCACTCGAAACCCTATATTTCAACGGAGAAATCGAGCTAGTCTATCAAGAAAACAAAAACCCAAGGAATGGAGTGACCGGCATAATGTATC
>JAAZKI010000569.1 GCA_012799905.1 Lentisphaerota bacterium
CGCCCATGCTGAAATGGCTGAAAATCCTGCTGATGCTGCAAAACCCGCGGATTGTCGGAACGCCCTTGCGAGTCCTGCGGGAATTGCGCCGACGCGGCATTGAGCGCCTGCCCGGCAAAGTCGGCGCTGAATTGCAGAAGAAACGGCCTGGCCTGGCGACGCTGCGCTACGTGGCCCAGTGGCTGTCCAGCGAAAACCCGACTCGTCACAAGGGGCGCTGGGTGCTGAATTCGTTCCTGCCGCCTTTTCCATCGCAAGCCTTTGACAACATGTTCCTGGCCCTGCTCAGCGGTCGACGCCTGAGTCCAGTTTCAGCGTATCTGGCCCCGACCGCGCGCTGCTCCTTCCACTGCCCGCATTGCAGCGCCCGTCAACGCCCGACCGACGAACTGCCGACCGCGACTTGGCTCCATGTCATCCGCCAGCTGCATGGCCTGCATACCGCCATCATCGGCTTTACTGGCGGCGATCCTATTCTGCGAGACGACTTGCCAGAACTTATTCAAACTGCGGCCGATGGCGGCAGCGCCGTCATCTTATTCACAACCGGACAGCATTTCGACCGCTTCTATGCGGAGCGGCTGCGGAAGGCCGGACTGTGGGCGGTCTGTTTCAGCCTGGACTGGTCTGAGCCAGCGGCTTTCAACGCGTTTCGCGGCCACCCGCAGGCTTTCGCGATGGTGGAGTCCGCAATCCAGGCCGCACGACGCGCCGGACTCTACACCATGCTCGGCGCCGTGGCTACGCCGGACTTTGTGGACAAACAGGAATACCTCGCCCTGCAACGCCTGGGACGAACCTGGGGCGTGCACGAACTGCGCATAGTCGAAAGCATGCCGTGCGGCAACTGGCGGAATGCGCCGGAATCGCAGCTGCTGACGTCAGAGCAAATCAAGCAACTGCGGCAATTCCACGTTTCCTCTAACCAGGCTGCACGACGTCCAAAAGTCTGCGCCTTCAATCAAATCGAAAGCCCGGAAGTCTTTGGCTGCGGCGGCGGCACCCAGCACCTGTACATCGACAGCGCTGGCGCTGTCTGCCCATGCGACTTCACACCCATGAGCTTTGGAAACATCACTGAAGAAAACCTGGAAGACATCTGGCTGCGCATGAACCAAGCCCTGGGCAATCCACGACGGGAATGCCTAATCCGCAAACATCACCGAAGCCTGGAGAAATGGATGACTGACAAAGGCGAATATCCGCTTCAGCCGGAAAACAGCTGCCGATTCTGCCAAACCATCCCAGAGCCGGAATTATCGGATTACTTCAAAATCCTCCAGCAAAGATGATGCATAAGCACACCTCCCAAATGTTGAAGATGAGCCGTTGCCACCTGCGGCTGCCTGAAGGCTAGCGTACATACGGCAAGCTGAAGATTGAACTACGTACGACAGTCTGAAGCCAAGTACTCTTCATCGCATTTTGCATTTAGGCCATTTTTTCCACTTGCATTTTGACTACAATTAGATTATACTTAAAATATCATCTTTGACAATGCGTATTATCAGGCCATGGGTACACCACAAAGAACCTTGGAGGCAGACATGCGACATCGTTATTTCACCCTCATTGAGCTGCTGGTCGTCATTGCCATCATTGCCATTCTTGCCGCGATGCTTTTGCCGGCATTGTCTCAGGCTCGGGGTAAAGCGCGCAGCATCTCCTGCATCAATAATTTAAAGCAATGCGGCCTGGCCACGACCATGTATTTGAATGACTATGATGAGGCCATGATGGTATCACGCGCCTATGACACTGACTGGGTCGGGAAGCTGAGCAACGAGGCTGGCGATATTAAGGCTGGGCAGTATCTTTCCAGCGATCGCCCTAACGAGGTGGTATGTACGTCTGTTTCCCCTTTTGGCAAGTGGGCAAGCACCTATAAAGTCTACGCCATGCGTTACGGCACCATGCCTGCCGGCGTGGGGCTGGTCACGCCCAACCCAGTCAAATACATGGATACCACGATGCAGGCCCTCAAAGTCAAATTCCCCGGCGATTTCGTATTACAGGGTGACAGCTACATGGCAATCAACAACTCCGGCGGCCCGGCCGAGTACCAGTGGGGATGCGTGCGAACCTATACAACCAAGGGCGCAACCTATGAAGACACGGCCTTTATGTCATTGGGCAATCACGGCAATAGCGGCAACTTCAGTTTTCTGGACGGGCATGCCGCCTCCCTGCGCAGCATCGGCGAATTCGGCGCAATCATGCTGAAAGAATATGCTGCAGCTGGCTATAAGGCAGCCGCCGGCAGCAACGTAAACTTCATCGGCGCCTGGGTCAACGGCAATACCCGAGTCGAATACCACTACAAATAACCCAGCCGAATCGTCCTTCCAAATGCCCGATCCGGCGGTACGTCGAGTCAGCATCAGTATCCGACGACCTCCAGCAGCCTGGTCTCCCCCGGCTGCAATTTGACCGGGAATTCGCCATTACGCGCTCAGCTGGTCTTGCAGAAGGCGTCGGGCAACGATGATTGGCGACTCAGGCTTGCAAACGCCTGAGTCGCTGTACACAGCCGGTTACAGTTGCAGCATATGGCGATAGCTGGCGATTTCACGCAAGGCGCTTTCAACCTGCCGGATTTTCCACTCCAAGTGCCATTTATCGCAGACGTATTCCATGCTGGGTTCCCAGCCCAGGCGGGAGTCCTGTTCAACAATCGGTATCGTCGCCCGTGCGTTGGCGATTTCCTCTGCGGCCAATTCCTCCAACTGGGTCAGTATATCCAGCATGACCTTCGCATCTGAAGACGCCTGCAATTTGATGTTAAGCAGCCACCAGCGCTTGATGTTGATGACCGTGTCAATCGAACGCCGGATAAAGGAACCCAGCAGAAACAACTCATTACCGCGGTCGCGCTTCCGAGCCGGAATCTTATCCAGGGTTGCCTCCAGAAGCCGCAGGCCGTCCTCCCAGATTTCCCGCATGCGTGCCAGGCGCTCCAAGTCCTGCGGATAGCGCAGCGGCCCAGGTGATTGATTCGCATTTTCAAACGGCTGATACAAGGTCTTGACGATGCGGCCGCCAAAATGCGCATACGGCGCTGACGGGAACGCGATTTCCTTCTGCCCCATGGTGCGAGTGATATTCGGCTGGAAAATGAACGGATAGGCCGGGCCCACCCGCCAGGGGCCATACTGATCCTCGTTCGAGGCGACGTAGAACTCCATCGCGTCGCTCCAGCGCTGCCAGACCTTGATAATGTCTGCTGCGGCTTCGGTGCCATAGTCGCGACGCGCCAGCTCTGGGAGCAGCGCCTCCAAATTCTCTGCCCGTGGTTGCCAGAAGCTGGCCTTGCGCAGGTCGATGATGACACTCGGCCACCAGCCGAAATGGTGCGTTTCATACAGGCGTTCGAGACCCCAGTCCTGGCGCGCCTTCTCCAGCACATTCAGGCGCTTAATCCAGCGATGCGGCACCGGCACATACGGCACGGTGCCGAAATCCCAGGTAGCGCCGGCCGTGTTCGTAGTCGCGCTCAGACGAATGCCAAGCTCATGCGCCGCCGCAGCTTCGCTTGAAAAGTAATAGCCGGGCTCGACATCCGAAATCGTGTAGTCCATAGTCGGGCAGCTGAGCTTACCGATGCGCTTTTCGCGGAAAATCTCATAAGTCACCTGCAAGGTGACGTCTTTCGGCAGGGCTTCCAGGAAGCGACGGCGCTGCTCCAGCGGGCTGTAGCCCCAATTGTAGGTGCTGAAGATGATCTCCGCGTCCGGCTTGACCCGGCGGATGACGCGCTTGATGCAGTCGATGTAGGCCGGATAGTCTTCGCAGGGCCACCAGCCCGGGCTGGGA
>JAAZKI010000522.1 GCA_012799905.1 Lentisphaerota bacterium
CAGTTCGCGGCGTGGCCGCAAACTCCGGATAATTTCCATGCCGGGTTCGCTTTGGGCCTGTTGGCAAATCAGTTCCAGAAGTCGATCAAATTCCAGAACTGTCAGAGTATGGTCATTCATAGCCAATAGTGTGCGAAATCTTGTGATAGAAAGAGAGATTTGACACAGTGGTTGTATTTGTCAGACAATCCGGTTGTGCCCCCACGGGGCACCACTTTTAGGGTATGCCTCCCCAGGTTAAAGCCTGGGGTTAAGCATGGTTAAGCGCCTACGGCGCAAAAGGATGTGGGCAGAGGGGACAGCGTAGTTCAAACTCACTCTCGCCTCTCGCCACACCCTAAAAAAATTTGCGTCATCAGCGTAATCTGCGGATAAAACAACTCGCCCCTCGCCCCTCGCCCCTTTCCTGACTCCGCTGCCCGCCAGCACCTTGAGTATCAATAATTAACCCGTTACCATTATTTCATAGTTCAGAAGTCTGTGTTCACGTCTATGTCATCGGAAGGAGAATCGTATGGCCGCCTCCCATCGTCGCAATTTGGAAATTTTGTTGACTGACCTTACTGTTCCTTCGTTGTCCGGTGTCAAGAGCAGCGGCCATGTGGTCACGGTTGATTTGGTTTGGCCGCGGCCGCTGATTGCTTCTCGGAGTGCTGTAAAGACCGTGCACTTCGCCCGGGGCAAGGCTGTGGATGCGGAGTGGACTTGGCTTGACCGCATTTTGTTCAAGGAGACGGTTGAGGAGCGGTTCGGCATCGTCATCCGGGTTTCCGATTCGATGGCGTCGATCCGATTTGAGAGTTTTGCCCGCTACCTGGCGTCGTCTTTGCTCGGATTCGCGGCCGATGTCACCGAGGACATGATTCCCGGCTATGGCGGCGAGTTGGCCGCCATGCCGTTGGGGCATCCCGAAAAGGAACTCAAGAAGACCAAGGCGCCGGACCTGATTGTGACCGGCGGGATTGATTGCCTGCCAGAGGATTTTGCCGTCGGCGACACTGTCGAGGTCGTCATCCCCTTGCGTTCAGGCCGTGAGGTCACCCGCACGACGCGCCGCCACCAGCCCAAGGGCCCGCCCTCGCGCCGGGAAGTCGTCCTCGCAAAAAATGCTCCGGATGGCGCGGCCACCCTCGCTATTCGCGCCTTTTGAGGTCAGGCGCGGTTCAGTCGCCCCACCAGAGTTTGAGGTTTTCGATAGTTTCGCGGATATCGCGGTTTTGCTCTTCGCCTTCTTTGATTTCGCGTTCGATGACCAATTCGCCGTCAAAGCCCAGTTCGCGCAGGCGTGGCACCAGGCGCGGGAAATCAGCGCGGCCTTTGCCGACCTGAACTTCCTTGCCTAAGTTCATGCCGTCTGTCGGCGGCAGGCCATCTTTGACATGGAGGTTGCGGACATAGCTGCCGAACACCTCCAGGGAGTCCAAGGGGTTGCCCTTGCCGTACATGAGCAGATTGGCCGGGTCAAGGTTGATGCCCAGGTTGCCGGTGTTGATTTCTTGGATGACACGGAGCAGGACGACGGGCGTCTCCTGGCCGGTCTCGAACCAGAATTCCAGGCCGCGCTCCTGGCAGTAGACCGCGATTTCGCGGATGGCGTCAACGACTGGTGGATATTCCGGGTCAGTCATATTTTCGGGAATGAATCCACAGTGCGTGATGATGGCCGGCGCGCCAATCATGCGGGCAAAGTCAGCGCCGCGTTTCAGGTCAATCAGCCGTTGGGCGCGATATTGCGGAGGCACCAGCCCCAGCGTAATCGGCCCTTCAGTGAAATTCCACTTGGCCGGGGGGCAGTATCCAGCCCAGAAAGCGCAGACGTCAACTCCGGAACGTTGACTTTGCTTGACAACTGCCGCTGCCATGTCAGCGGTCAGCAGGTCTGACTTCCAGCATACAAGCTGGCAGGTCGACAGGCCAAAGTCGCGAACTCGATCGAACAACGTGTCAATCCGCTCCGGACGCAAGCTGGTGATAACGCCAATACGCATGTCTTCTCCTGGGTTGTCGGTAAAAAAACTGTCCGACGCACGCCGAGGAAGGCGGCCTGCGTCGGACGAATTAGGGGGACTCACAGCCGGCTGGCGAGAAATTGCTCGACCAGGCGGATGCTGTGAACTGCGTCCTGAATGCAAGTCTCTGGCGTGTCGCCGGATTTGACGCAGTCGATGAAATGCCGGTCTTCAAAATAATAGCCGTAGAAGCGGTAGAATTGGTCGCTGCCGGCCAGTTCCTTGCCATCCAGGATAACGCTGTTTTCAGCGGCAGCGCCGGTGGAGGCCAGGGAATAGCTGATAGCGCCCTGGTGGGACAGAATCCTGGACTGCACCGAGATGTCAGCGCCCATGCCCAGATCAATGAAGGCGCTGATGCCGATGCCGTGCATTTGGAACTGATGGACGCGGCCGCCGACCCGGTAGTTGGCCTTGATGATGCCAGTGACGTCATTGTCAAACACGCAGATGCCATTCCAGGCATTGTCAATGGGACTGTCATAGCGGTTGATCACCATGGCCGCTTTCTTGGCTTCACGGCCGCCTGACAGGTAGCGCATCAGGTCAACGGCGTGAATCGTATCAGAGGTGAAGGCGGGCAAGCTGCCCTTGTCAAACGCCGCGTTGCCGTATTTGTAGAAGCATCCCTCGACTTGGATCGCGGCGGCCTTGGCAGTCACGATTTCGCGGGTTTTGCGGACGACTGGGATGAAGCGGCGGTTGAAGGCGACCATCAGGTGGCATTTCTTTTCGTCTGCCTTGCGGGCGAGCGACTCTGCCTGGAAAGCCGTGATGCCCGGCGGCTTTTCGATCATGGTATGATACCCGTGGTCGAGAGAGAGCATGGCGACATGGAACATGCTGCCGGGTTCGACCAGGCAGAAGACCGCGTCAATTTTTTCGTTGGCGAACATTTCGCGCATCAGGGTGTACGTTTTCGGGATGCCCCATTTCTCTGCTTGTTGCTGGGCCCGCTCGGGAACCAGGTCGCAGATGGCGACCAGTTCGACGTCAGGCATTTCCTTCAGCGACGGCAGGTGCACGCTGCGGGCAATGCCGCCAGCGCCTACCACCGCTACTCGTACAGTGCCGCCAGAACTTGAACTGCTGCTCATGACAAGGCGCTCCTTTCTTTCAAGCTTTGATTTTCAGGACGATTTTCCGGCAGACGCCTTGGCCGCAACAGGGCGCGTGCGCGTCTTCCGGATAAAAAATGGCGAAGCATCCTGGCCGGACTGGGAACCAGGCCAGGGGAGCGTCGCTGTAGAAGCCGCAGTCTTTGGCTTCGTCAAAGCCGAGGTCATGACCGAGTCCACTCAGCGGCGACCATCCCATCTGCTCATCGCCGGAGACGACCATCTGCAAGTCGATATAGCGGCGGTGCACTTCGAGCTTGGCACTGGCCGGTGGTCGGCTGACGGGCTCTTGCACCAGGGCGTAGAGGTCGTCGCCGCGCAGGTCAATGCGGCCGAGCTCCAACGTTGCCAGCGGCTGCGTCAACAGAAAGTCGAAGGCAGGCTTGAACAGCGGGTGGGCTTCGGCGTACAAGCGCCAGTTTTTCAGGGAGTCAAGAATCATTGATTCAATCCTTTCCGGCGGTCGTCGCCTGGTTGTTTTCCGTCCCCGTCGCCAGGTGCAGTGTCTTGGCAATGCGTTTGGGCTTGCGTCGGCAGGGGACGGGCGTCGAGAGCATCATGTCCATGGTGCTGGCTAAGATATTATTGAGAAGCTTCACTTGGTCAGGCGGCTGGCAGCTATGCGGCTTGCCGTCACGGACGAGCTTGGCGCCCTTGTCCGCGTCGACCCAGAGCAGCCCCCAGTCTCGGCGCAGCTCATTTGGCTGCAACAGCCCGGCCGGCGTGGCGATGTACATTTTTTCGGCCATGGGCCGTGATGCCAGGCGTTCCAGCCGGGTGCCCTTGTACAGCATGTTTTCCAGTTCTGCCAGGCGCTGACGCAGTTCCTGGTAGCGTGGGTTGACCGAGCGTTCGTATTCCCAGAGCGCTAATTCCTCAAACAGCACGTCATCGGCACGCAACTCCGGCTCCTGCTCGCGGATTTTACATTCTTCCTTCTCGGCCTCGGCGCGCAGTCGACTGACCTCAGCGACAATGGCTTCCGCCGAGGAACATTCCGGCCAGCAGCTTTCCCGAGTCGGGCAGCAGAGCACGATGGCATGGCGCAGCTTGAGCACTTCGTCACCGTCGAACTTGAGATTTTGCAGCCAACAGGCGGCGACATCGACCTTGAGGCGCGCGCCGGTGGTTTCGACATCGAATCCGAGGCCGGAGGGCTTTGGCCTCCGTGCCGCCAGCCAGGAAGCGACAGCCTGGCGCAGGCGCAGGCGCTCCTGGTCGATTTTGTTCACGGACGAAGCCATTCCACGCTTCCTTTCTGCCGCCGAGTCATGCTGACGGTTCAGACATTTTTTCCGATCACTTGCAGGGAACCCAGCTCGACGCCGCCGAGGTGCCTGGCTACGACTGCGCATTTGGCTCGGAATAAAAAGAAAATGGGGCGGTCGTAGTCGTCCATGGTTTCAAAGTTGCCCTGACCTTTGGCCACTACCAGATCGGCTTGCTGCATGGCCTGGAGAAAGGCCGGGGCTGTATGGCGCCGGGACACTCCCGGGGTGCAGTCGCCAGTGTCAACCACCGGATAGCCCGCCAGGCCGGAAGAAGCCAGTTCCCGGCGGGTGACATCGTTGAGCACCGGCATGCCGCGCACCCCGAGGGTGATCTTGGCTCCAAATTGCTCAATCAAAAGGCGGTCAAACACGGCTTCGCCGCAATTGTCCAGCACGTAAAAAATCTTTTCCGCCTTATTCATGGCGTTTTGGAGGGCTGCGATGCGGCTGGGGGCCAAGGGCAAGGCGAGCACTTCGAACAACCGTCCCCTGGCCTCAGACAGCTGAAAGCTGCCATCAATGCCGTAGTCGATGATATTGCCGCCGATGGCGAGGCGGAGCGCCGCCTCGAAGGGGTCATGCTCGCGAGCCGCCTGCTCGGCGATTTCCTCCCAGATTTCCTTTGACAGTTCAGTGGAGAGGTCTTTTTCGACGCGGAACAAATCGGCGTCGTCACCGATGACCTGCTTGATAATCAATTGTTGGTCGCGGGAGAAGTCTGTCGGCGGCCCGTCCCAGTTCATTTTGGCCATGGAGGCGAGCATCTCGCGGAGCAGTTTTTCCCTGGCCTGGGAGTCGTCTGCGGCTTTGCTGACCAGCTGATGGATTTGCTTGAAAACACAGGGAAGGCATTCGTAGGTAAATTGCATGACATCGCTCCACCGGGGCGAACCGGCCGTTGATATTTTTAGTTTAGCTTATACTATACCCCAGTTTCGAGGATTATCTCGACGGTGAGCGAAAACTTGTCTGTCATTTGCGCGACTTCACGGCCCTGGCGACCAATTCCAAGCGGTCGGCAGACGTTATACTGTATGATGGTCAGATAGACGAAAAGGCTCAAGAGGAAGCGAAAATTTTACGAAATCGCTTTGCGGAGCTGGGTATTGCGGGTTACATTATCGGATTATGATTCGATAGTTAACCTGACAACCTTGCAAAGTGGAGACGAAGATGAGCATCGACTGGTCGAAATTGGGTTTTGCTTACATGGACACCAACAGCCACATCCGCTATACTTGGCGGAATGGCAAGTGGAGTGATGGTGAGTTGATCCGGGAACCGTACCTTAAGATGCACATCGCGGCGACGGCCCTGCACTATGGCCAGGCTGCCTTTGAAGGCTTGAAGGTTTTCCGCGGCAAAAACGGCGTGGTGAGCGCTTTCCGTCCGTATGAGAACGCCCGTCGTCTGCAAGCCAGCGCCCGCCGCAACTGCATGGCGGAAGTGCCGGAAGAGTTGTTTATGGACGCTCTCCGGCGGGTTGTGAAGGATAATATGGATTTTGTGCCGCCTTACGGCACTGGCGCGTCCATGTATGTTCGCCCGCTGCTCATCGGCACTGGCGCTCAGATTGGCGTCAACGCTGCTGATGAATATACTTTTATCGTGATGGTGATGCCGGTGGGAGCCTACTACAAGGGCGGCTTGCAGCCGGTTCGCGCCCTGGTTATTGATGATTTCGACCGCGCTGCGCCCTACGGCACGGGCACGGTCAAGCTCGGCGGCAACTACGGCGCCGCGCTCCTGCCGCATAAGATCGCAAATGACAAGGGCTTCCCCGTCGATCTGTACTTGGATTCTGTGGAACGCAAATACATTGAGGAATTCGGCACTTCGAATTTCATCGCTATTGACGCCAAGGGCGCTTACGTCACGCCGAAGTCACATTCGGTGTTGCCGAGCGTCACCAACAACGGTTTGAAGACCCTTGCCGCCCACCTGGGAATGAAGGTCGAAGAGCGGCAGATCGCCTTTGATGAAATCAGCAGTTTCCAGGAAATCGCTGCCTGCGGCACTGCGGTGGTCATCACCCCGGTTAATGAAATCGTGCGCGGCGACCAGGTCATCCGGGTCGGCCCACGCGAAGGCTGCGGGCCTATCCTGCAAAATTTGTATAACAACTACACCGCTATCCAATGGGCCGAAGCTCCGGACCCGTTTGGATGGTTGGAGGCCATCTGAACCGACGGGAAGATCGTTTTAACATATTCCGTTGACCAAGGCCGTCAAGGCCATAGCCGGAACGAGAGAGTCCAGCCAACCTTGAGGAGGTAATCCGTGTCAGCCCATGAAATGTCACAAGCCGGTTACATCTCGGCGCCAGCCAGTCAGGCGGAGCGGTACGCCGAGGCGTCCGACCGCACGCTGCTCACTTGGATGTGCGATGGTGACACGACAGCTTTTGAGGAGATTTTTCGACGCTACGAGACCAGGCTCGTGGCCTATGCGGCTCGCTACATCAACTCCATTGACCTGGCCAAAGACATTTGCCAGGAAGTTTTTTTGAAGTTAATTGCGAAGCCGCCTTCCACGTTGATCTACGACAATCTCAGTCCATGGCTGTTCCGAGTCACGCGGAACCTGGCCATTGACAAGCGTCGTCGCCGCAAATTTGAGATCACCGGCGAGGATGTCGGGGTGATGGAGGCCCGCGAGGAGCGCACGCCCTTGAAGACGCTGACTGCTCGCAATGACGCTGCTGTGGTGCGCGACCTGGTCAACCGTCTGCCGGATGAACTCCGGGAAGTGGTGGAATTGAGGATTGATGGCGGGGTGGCTTTCAAAGACATCGCGCTCATCCTTGACATCCCACAGGGCACTGCCTTGTGGCGCATGCATCGAGCCGTGGAAATTCTGCGGCTTCAGTGGAGGAATTATGAGCCGCGCAAAATGTGATATCCTCCGGGAAAGGGCTATGCAGCATGGGCAGGACAGTGCGCTGTTTGCTGCCTGGCGCCGCCATGCCCGTGAATGTGAGGATTGCGCGACTGAAATCCACCTGCTTGACATCCTTGACCATCAGGCGGACTCCGAACGCCTGCACCTACCCCGCCGGAATTCGGCCATGCTGATCGAAATGGTTCGCCAGCAGTACCAACGGCCGCAGCGGCCCTCCTGGATGGCCTGTATCTGGCCTTATCTCTGGAAGCCGGCGATATTGGTCGCACTAGTCTTTGCGCTTGTGCAAGTCACTCCCCAGGAATGGCCTGAGGCAACTGCAGGGGCGGATGACGTCGCAGTTGATGCGAACGCAGCCGTCACCGCCTTGGCGGCTGACGATGGTTGCTATTTTATTCCCTTGCAGGCCGGCGCCCATGAACTTGAGCAGGCGGTGCTGACCGCGACCTCGCCGGCTGAGGCGGTCTGCCTGCCGGAAGTCCTGCCCGGCCGGAGCGTTGACCGGGCCATCCGGCAGCTTCGTGAACGCATCCATGTCCAGCACTGCGAGCTGGAGAACCTGATTGACCGCGATCTTTCCGCGTATTGAATTTTGAACATGACGGGCTCAGCCATGATTATCGCCGTGCTCGCCGCTATGCTCGTCCTCGGCAATGCCAGGGCCCAAACCACGCCGGCGGCCGCAGCCCCTGCGCCGGCCGTATCCGCAGCAGCAGTCGAAAAAGCAGTCCAGCTGGTGCAGCAAGACGCATTTGCTGCCGTGCGAGAAAAGTATCCGCAGATCAATCCCAACGACGTGGTCGCCTTTCATCGCCAGTATGCGCCTGATCTTTTGGCGGAATGGGAACGACGCTGCCGCGAGGAAGCAACCAGCGCTAAAGCCTATTTTTTACTGTTGGCGGATAATTTTGCCGCGATTGACGCTCTCCGGAAAGATGATCCGGAGGAATACGAGCGTCAAATCCGGCAACAGCAGACTGAAAGCCAGGTGCGCAGCCTTAGTCGACAAATCCAGGCCTTGGCCGTCGAGGAGGACGCGGGGGATGACCCGCACCGACTGCAGACCAGGCAGCGCCTGAAACTGGAATTGAAGCATCTTCTTGAGAAGAACTTTGACGAGTCACAGCAGCGTCAGATGATTGAAATCAACCGCCTGGAAGCAGAAATGCGCAACTTGCGACGACTGGCAGACGAACGGGCGGCCAACCGCCGACTAATCCTGGGGCAGCGCTTCTATATTCTTACCGGCGACATGTGGCCTGAGGAGGATCAACATGACCAACCGCACGACTAAATCCTGGGCCGTCGTCCTCAAAGGCGAACGCCGCGCCGCCCGCGAAAAATACGTCTTGGGATGCTATCGCCCCTATAATCTGGCCAGCTATTGGAATGGAAAATTCTTTGCCACCCAGGTTTCCAGTCCAAGCGAGGCCGTGTTTCGGGCTCGGGCGTTCGCCTATACGCTCGAACATCTGCCCGTGACACTGGCGCCGGAGCAGGCCGTCGCAGCTGGCGCGGAAACGTTCCAGGCTTTCGAAATCCCGCCGGAACTGGAAAAAGACTACGCCTTTTTCACCGGGGCGGACGCTGGGCGCGGGCATCGCAATTTCCGCGTCGGCTACAGTCACACGGTCCCTGCCTACGACCGCCTTCTGGCGGAAGGTCTGGATGGCTTCCGCCAGCGCATCGCTGTAGCGCGTACCCGCCGCCGCAGCCAACGCCAGCAGGATCAGCTGGAGGCTATGGATATTTCTCTGCGGGCGATGTCTGACTACTGCACGCGGTTTGCAACCGCCATAAGCGCCCAGGAGCCGGAGATCGCGGCGCGGTTGCAGCGCATCGCCGGCCCAGCGCCGGAAACTTTTGCTGACGCCTTGCAGCTGGTGTGGATCGTCCATATTCTGCTCGCTTCGCAGAAGCGCGGCCACAACGCGCTCGGGCGACTGGACCAGTATTTGTATCCCTTTTATCAGCGTGACATTAAGCGCGGCGTCCTGGACCGTGCCGGCGCCTTGGATTTGCTCTGCCATCTGTTCGCCAAGGTCGAAGGCATGCATGAAGCCACCAATATCTGCATTGGCGGCCTGACTCCCGGCGGGCAGGACGCGACCAACGACCTCAGCTTCCTCATCCTGGAGGCGACCGGGCTGGTAAAGTCGCCCTCAACGAATATTTCCGCGCGGCTGCATGACCAGAGCAGCGACGCCTTCCATTTGGCCTGCATTGACCTGATCCGCACCGGCATCGGCTTTCCAGCCTTGTTCAATGACGAGGTGACAGTGCCCATGCTGACCAAGCTCGGCATCCCGCTCCGCCATGCCCGCGACTACTGCATGGTCGGTTGCGTCGAAACGTTCATTCCTGGACGGCAGCAAGCCTGGAGCGATTCGCGCTTCAATACCCAGATGGTCGCAGACCGGATTTTTGACCGGCTTAAATCCTTTGATACCTTTGACCAGCTGATGACGGCATTCTACGCCGAATTAGACAAGGATATCCGCAAGCACGTTGAGCAATACAATCATTCCCTGGCCTGTTTCACGCCTGATCGCTTCCCTGACCCGGTCTTGTCCGCCCTGACCGACTGCTGCATCGAACGAGCCCGCGACGTGAACGACGGCGGCGCCCGCTTCAAGCGCCAGCACGGCGTCGGGATGATGGGCCTGGGAACCATCGCTGATTCCCTCGCCGCAGTCAAGAAACTCGTCTTTGAAGAACAGGCTGTCAGCCGGCTTGAACTGAAACAGGCCTTAGCCACGGATTTCAAGGATAACGAAGCGCTGCGTCAGATGCTCATCAATCGCGCACCAAAATACGGCAATGACGACAATTACGTCGATGACATCGCCGTCGCCCTGGTCAAGCATTTCGGCGAGGCCTGGCTGCAACATCGGACGCTGGACGGCGGCCATTTCCTCAGCTGCATGGCGACCAATGTCAGCAATATCAACGCCGGTCAAATGGTGAAGGCGACGCCCGATGGCCGGCGCGCGTTTACACCCTTGTCAGACGCGGCATCACCATTCTATGGGCGCGATGTGAAGGGGCCGACGGCATTTCTTAATTCCGTCAGCAAGCCGGATTACAGCAACCAGAACTGCACCGTCGTCAACATGCGTTTCCTGCCGGAATACTTTGAGCATGAGGAAGGCCGCCGCCGTTTCCTGGCCTTGACCCGCGAATTCGTCCGCCGACGCGCCCATGAGCTGCAATTTAATGTGACGGACAACCGGACGTTGGCTGCGGCCAAGGAAAATCCGGAGCAGTATGCCAACCTGGTGGTTCGGGTCAGCGGCTTTTCCGCCTATTTTACGCGCTTGACAGCGGAAGTGCAGGATGACATCATGCGTCGCCGGGCTCATTGAACAGCTGAATTGCTAGGGTGAAGAGCCGGGAGGACGCTGACAAAAGGAGCTTTGTCATGCGGTTGTTTGTCGCCATTGCCATGCCTGAAGAGGCGAAGGAGGCGCTGAAGCGTTGCCGGCAGGAGCTGCCGCGCCTACGCTGGACCCGTCCGGAGCAGCTGCATCTGACTCTCGGTTTCATTGCCGACTTGGCCGCAGAGCGGCTGCCGGATTTGCTGGCAGTGCTGGGGCGGGTGCAACGACCGCCTTTTGCGATCACTTTTGGGGAAAGCGGCTGGTTTCCATCGGCGCGTCGTCCCCGCGTCGGCTGGCTGGGGCTGGTGAACACCCCGGAACTGACAGCGTTGAAAGGCGATATCGACGGCTGCTTGGAGGCGGTAGGCGTACCCGTGGAAAAGCGTGCCTTTGTGCCGCATTTGACGTTTCTGCGCCTTCGGGCTGGCAGCGCCCCTCCGCCGAGTCTCGCCTTGACGCTGGCTACGCATTGCTCTCCGCTGGCGGGCAAGCAATGCTTCGTGACGGATTTTCGCTTGATGGCCAGTGAATTGCACCCTGACGGCGCCATCCACCGGCAAGTGGCGGCGTTTAACCTGGAGTAGCTTCAGTTGAATCTGGACTGATTCTCGTATGGGTTACGTCGCTCTATCACAACACTTCGCACATTAACATTTTTTAACCACGAAAAACACGAAAAAACTACCCGTCCACAACCTAATTTATGTGTCACCCTGTACAGGGCTCCAAATATATGCCATCTCACCCAGGGCTGCGCCGAGCCTGGCGGCCCGGCTTACCCTGGGCTTCTATGTGTCGCCCTACGGGCTTTTGCCGCTTTGCGGCTATTATGGACGCGATGGACTTTAGTGAACGTCGTGGACGGCTCTCTGATGTGCGTCGTACTGGCGGCCCAAAGGGCCAGCAACATAAAAGCCCAGGGTGAGCGTAGCGAAGCCCTGGGTGAGGCGTATAATAATTTTAAGCCCCGCCAGGGGTGACACATAAATCTTTAATTTCCAGAAAATCTTCCCCCCTAAAAAACAAGAAATTAGCGGATATGTAGTACAGCTACTCCACTCCAGCCGACTACGCCCAACCACGAAAGGAACGCATTATGTTCCCCCTGACCGACCACGCCAGCCGCCAACCGTTGGGACGACTGGCCGCCACCGCCCTGCTCGCCGCCGTCCTGCTCGCCACCGGATGCGTCGGCAGCGCCAAAACGCGATACTTCCTGCTTTCCCCGACTGCAACGCCAACCGCAAACGCAGCCAAACCCACTGCCCTGGCCTACATCCGGAACTGCCAGCTCCCGGATTATCTCGACCGAACCGAAATGGTCATGCGCAAAAGCCAAAATGAAGTCATCTTCCGTGACTTCGACAACTGGGCACAGATGCCGGAAAGAATGATCCAACGAATCCTGCGCGAAAACCTCGCCCGCATCATTGGCGCTGAAAACGTCGCCGGAGTCAAAACGCCGCAGTCGCGCTCAGACATCATCCAGATCGACTATGAGTTCAATCAGCTTGACCCGACCACCAACGGCGTCCTGCAAGTCAATGTCGACTGCCGGCTGCACGCCCTGCCAACCAAGACAGAGACCATCCACAACCTGTCCTTCACCCTGCCCCTGGACAATGAAAGCGGCGACGCCATTACCAACGCCATCAACCAGGCGCTCGCCAGAATCGCCGAGGAAACGGCCGCAATGCTGAAATGACTTGTTTTTCGATAGTTATGGCTTATATTGTTTGATTTGTCGTTTATTCCGCTGCCTTCCATTCCCCGCAACGACAAACTTTTCCCCAATGCATTGATTTCTTACCCGGGCATCGCCCGATTGGAGCATATTTTGCAATTCGGATTTATTTCACGCCTGCTTAATAAAATCCGCGGCGACAAGACTTCGACGACTTCTTCCGACCAGCCGAACGCAGCCTCAAACCCGGCAACCACCGACCCTAAATCCTCTCCCAAACGACCGCGCCGAAAGCCGGCCAGCAACGCCCAGCCGAAAACCAGCGATACGGCCGCGCAGACGTCGGAAAAGACGCGCCCACCGCGGAAAAAGCGCACAGAACGAAAAGACAAGACCACTGCCCGCTCTGAGCGTGACGAACGCCCACGGCGCGGGCGCGGCGGCCGGTCATCCGCCCAGGAACGACGTCGCGATGACAGCGATGACGGCAGCAGGACGCCGGTCGCCAATATCAAACCGCGCGACAACGTGCCCAGCATGGACGGCTGGACCGCCCCGGCTGGCGAACGCCGCTCCCCCGATGAGAAGCTGTTCCAAGACCTAGACCTAGACCCGCGTCTGCTCCGAGCTATCGTAGATGACCTTCAATTCCGGATATGCTCCCCGATCCAGGCCGCTGCCCTGCCCAGCCTCCTCGCCGGCCGCGACCTCGCCGGCAAGGCCCAGACCGGAACCGGCAAAACCGCCGCTTTCTTAATCGCTATCCTGCAACGCTTCCTGACCCAGCCCCAGCGTGACCGCGAACCTTGGCAGCCCATGGCCGTCGTCCTCGCCCCGACTCGCGAACTGGCTTTGCAAATCGCCAAGGACGCTGATGACTTGAGCGCCTACTGCTCATTCGCCACCGTCGCCGTCTATGGCGGCATGGACTATGACCGCCAACGCAGCCTCCTCGCCAAGGGCGTTGACCTGGTCGTTGCCACCCCGGGACGCTTGATTGACTATCTCCGCCAAAATGCGGTTGACCTCTCAACCGTCGAAGCCGTGGTCATTGACGAGGCAGACCGCATGCTCGATATGGGCTTCATCCCTGACGTCAAACGCATTATCGGATACCTGCCCAAGGCTGAGGAGCGCCAGACCATGCTGTTCAGCGCCACCCTCTCCCGCGATATCATGAACCTCGCTTCCCGTTGGATGCGCTCAGACCCGGTCATCGTCGAAGTCGAACCGGAACACGTGGTCGCCGATGGCATCGAAGAAGTGGTCTATTCCGTCACCACCCATGAAAAACTGCCGGTGCTGCTCTGGACCCTCTCCCATGAAAAATGCGAGCGCGTACTCATCTTCCGCAATCGCCGCCGTGACGTGGAGCAGCTGCGTGACCAGCTCACCCGCTGCGGCATCGCCTGCGATATGCTCAGCGGTGATGTCGACCAGAAAAAGCGTCTGCGGCTGCTGGAGGACTTCCGCTCTGGCGCCATCCGAGTCATCGTCGCCACGGACGTGGCTGGCCGCGGCATCCATGTTGACGACATCACCCACGTAATCAACTACGACCTTCCCTACGAGGCTGAAGACTATGTCCACCGCATCGGCCGTACGGCTCGGGCCGGCCATACCGGTCGCGCCATCAGCTTCGCCTGCGAGGAAGGCGCTTTCGTTATCCCCGATATTGAAAAATTCATTGACCGGGAACTGGTCATCACCCAGCCCGATGCTGAGATGGTCCGTATGCCGGAAGGCATGAAAATTCCTACCGGCCGCGCACCCCGTTCTGGTGGGCGGCCCGGCGGATTCAGCGGCCGCCGGCGCAGCGACAACCGCCCCCGCGGCGGCCGCGTCCAACGCGGAGGGCCGCGGCGGTGATGGCTGCCGCGCCATCATTTTTCCTCAAAACACGACTATCAACCTATGAACGTGACGGTACGGCAAGGCGATTTGCAGACTCCCAGGGAAACCGGCTTTATGCCCGTGGCCCTGGTTCTCGACCGCCTGCGCAGCGCCTACAACGTCGGCAACCTCTTCCGAATCGCGGAAGCAACCAGGGCAGAGCGGATTTTCGCCTGCGGCTACACCGCCGCACCGCCCCATCCAAAGCTGGCCAAAACCGCCCGCGGCTGCGACGAACTGGTCGCATGCGAAACTGCTGACAACGCCGAAACTGCTATCCGAACTTTAAAAACACAAGGTTTTACCATCTATGGCATTGAAACTGCGGAGCGGGCCGTCCCCTTCTGGGAGGCTCAAATCCGCTTTCCAGCCGCCCTGGTTCTCGGCAACGAAGCCCTCGGCATCAGCCCCCAGGCCCTTGAACTCTGCGACGCCCTGCTCTGCCTGCCGGCTTTGGGCGCCAAGAACTCCATCAACGTCGGAAACTGCGGCGCTGTCATGCTGTTCGAGTGCCTTAGACAATGGCGTCACCAAACTAATGCAACATCCTTTCCATAAAAATTCCATTAGGAGCAATTGATGAGCGACGAGCAATTACTGGCCAAAGCGTACGATCCCGCTGACGTGGAGCAAAAATGGTATTCCTTCTGGGAAGAGCGCGGCTCCTTCCATGCCGACCCCGCCTCCCCTAAGGAACCCTATGTCATCGTCATCCCGCCGCCGAATGTCACCGGTATCTTGACCCTCGGCCATGTCCTCAATAACACCCTCCAGGACATCCTCATTCGCTTCGAGAAGATGCGCGGCCGAGAAACCTGCTGGGTGCCGGGAACCGACCATGCCGGCATCGCCACCCAGACCAAAGTCGAAGCCGCCCTCAAAAAAGAACTCGGCGTGACTCGACATGACCTCGGCAGAGAAAAATTCCTGGAGCACACCTGGGCCTGGAAAGAGAAATACGGCGGCACCATCATCCGCCAGCTCCGAACCATCGGCTCTTCCTGCGACTGGGAGCGGGAACGCTTCACCATGGACCCGGGCCTGTCCAAAGCAGTCCAGGAAGTATTTATCCGCCTCTATAATAAGGGCCTCGTTTACAAAGGCAAGCGCATCATCAACTGGTGCCCGAAATCACGCACTGCCATCTCGGACGAAGAAGTCGAATACAAAGAGGAACGCGGCCATCTCTGGTATTTCCGCTACCCCTACGCTGACGGCAATGGTGGCGTAGTCGTGGCCACCACGCGTCCAGAAACCATGCTTGGGGACACTGCGGTCGCGGTCAATCCCAAAGATGAGCGCTATGCTGACAAAATCGGCCGAAAGGTCATCCTTCCCATCGTCGACCGGGAAATCCCCATCATTGCTGACGACTTCGTGGACCCGGCCTTTGGCACTGGCGCGGTCAAGGTCACGCCAGCCCACGACCCCAACGACTATGAGATTGGCCTCCGCCATAATCTTCCATTTCTCAACGTCATGCATGATGACGGCAGCATGAACGACGAAGCTGGCGCTGAATTCTCCGGCCTGGACCGCTATGCCTGCCGCAAGGCGGTCGTCGCCAAGATGGAGGAACTCGGCCTGGTGGAGAAGATTGAGGACTACACGCACCAGGTCGGCTACTCCGAGCGCGGCAATGTGCCAGTGGAGCCGCGCCTTTCCGAGCAATGGTTCGTGAGCATGGCGCCGCTGGCTGAGCCGGCCCTGGCCGCTGTCAACGACGGCCGCATCCGCTTCCATCCCGAACGCTGGGTGAAGACCTACCGCCACTGGATGGAAAACATTAAGGACTGGTGCATCAGCCGGCAGCTCTGGTGGGGCCATCGCATCCCTGCCTACACCTGCGACAAGTGCGGCGAACTGACCGTGACCCTGGAAGCGCCCAAGACCTGCCCAAAATGCGGCCATGCCTCACTCACTCAAGACCCGGATGTGCTCGACACCTGGTTCAGCTCCTGGCTCTGGCCCTTCTCCGTCTTCGACTGGCCCGAGGAAACCCCGGAGATGAAACGGTTCTTCCCCACTCACAGCCTTGTGACCGGCCCGGACATCATCTTCTTCTGGGTCGCGCGCATGATCATGGCCTCGCTCGAATTCACCGGCCAAATCCCCTTCCGCGACGTGTTCTTCACGTCTATCATCCGCGATGACCAGGGCCGCAAAATGTCAAAGAGCCTGAATAACTCGCCCGACCCCCTGGAAGTGGTCAAGACCTACGGCGCTGACGCCCTGCGCTTCACTATGATCTACAT
Source organism: Lentisphaerota bacterium (assembly GCA_012799905.1). Taxonomy (GTDB): domain Bacteria; phylum Verrucomicrobiota; class Lentisphaeria; order Oligosphaerales; family Oligosphaeraceae; genus JAAZKI01. The sequence goes on from JAAZKI010000522.1 coordinate 16,512, forward strand.
CGCGCCGGTCGGCCAGGACATTCGCTACAGCAACGAAAAATGCGAAATCGGCCGCAACTTCGCCAACAAAATCTGGAACGTGGTGCGGTTCCGGCTGCGCCTAGGGCCAGCCTCGGCCAACTGGCAAAGCCTGGATGGGCTGACCGCTGCTGACCTGCGGCCAGACGACCAGTGGATCATCGCCCGGCTGAACGCGACCATCGCCAGCCTCACCACGGCCCTGGAAGCCTTCCAATTCAACGAAGTGAGCAAAATCCTCTATGAATTCATCTGGAATGAATTCTGCGACTGGTATCTGGAATCATGCAAGCCGGTCTTCAACGCTGAAAAAGACTCTCGCCAAGACGCTGTGCTTCGCGTCTTTGACTACTGCCTGGGCGCCTTTCTGCGCCTGCTGCATCCGGTCATGCCGTTCGTCACTGACGAATTGTACCACCAGATGGGCTTTGTCAATGACCAAGAATCCATCATGGATGCGGAATGGCCCGCGCCAATGTCCAGCACAGCCCTGACCAGCCTCGGCGCTGACGACGATATCGTGGCCCTGACCCAAGACAAATTCGAACTCATCCGCGCTGTCCGCACCCTGCGGGCCAACTACCAGATACCGACCAGCCGCTCCTTGGCTGAAATCATCGTTGTGCCAGCCAGCGCTGCCGCCTCAGAATATCTGTGCCGCGACCTGGACACGTTCAAAGCCATCTTAGGCGCTGACGACTTGCAGATTTGCGATGCTTATCAGGCCAGCGGACCCTGCGGTGTCGCAGTCGGCGCTATGGCCACGGCCTACGTGCCCCTGGCAGGAGTCGTTGATTTGAAGGCCGAATGTGAACGTCTGGCCAAGCAGGAAGACGAAATCGTCAAATACCTTGCCAGCCTGCAAACCAAGCTGAGCAATGAAAAATTTGTTTCCCGCGCGCCGGCGGAAATCGTCGCCGCAGAACGCGCCAAGCAAGCGGAATTCGAGGACAAGTTAGCCCGTGTCCGCGAACAACTGGCAGCCTTCAGCGCCCAAGCATAACACCTATCAACTCCACAAGGAAAACTACCATGCAAGACAAAATCAAGGACATTTTGGAACAGGTTCGCACCCGGCTGCAAGAAGACGGCGGCGACTTAGAGTTGGTCAAAATCGAAGGCAAGACAGTCTCGGTGCGCTTGAAAGGCGCTTGCGGCAGCTGCCCGCACGCCATGGCCACCCTGAAAGGCTTTGTTGAGCAAGTCCTCAAGGAACACGTCGACCAAGGCATCGTAGTCGAACGCGTTAACTGAACCACCCTGCCTATCGTGCGCTCAAGCGTAGGTGGTACTTAGGGTGGACTATAGCGTCCACAACCTAATTTATGTGTCACCCTTACAGGGCTCCAAATCTATGCCATCTCACCCAGGGCTGCGCCGGGCCTGGCGGCCCGGCTTACCCTGGGCTTCTATGTATCGCCCCCCGGGCTTTTGCCGCTTTGCGGCTGTTGTAGACGTGTGGACTGGGTGGACATTGTGGACGTTGTGGACAGCGGCTGACGTGCGTCGTACTGGCGGCCCAAAGGGCCAGCAACATAAAAGCCCAGGGTGAGCGAAGCGAAGCCCTGGGTGAGGCGTATAATAATTTTGAGCCCCACCGGGGGTGACACATAAACGCCGTTTTGAGAAAAATCCTTTTTAGATGGGGCCTAGGTAATCCATCCTCCATCCTAGCCATAGAGGGAGACGCGTCCGCATGCCGCCCGAACCACAAATCCTGCTTTCCCTTCCGCCCAGCGGCGTCAAAGCATTCCGCCAGGACAGCCGTTTCCCCTTTCCGCAGTGGCACGCTGACTGCGACCCCGTCGGCTTCCGGCTGGGTTCTGGCGGCGGTTCGGCCTGGCTCCTATTCAGCGCTTGGAAACGCCAATGCCAGACCAAGCCAGTCTCCTTCTGGAACTGGCTCGGCCAGAGCAGCCGGATTATCATCCACGCCGGCGGAGAAAGCAGGCGACTGCCAGCCTATGCTCCTGGCGGCAAAGCCATGCTGCCCATGCCAGCCCTGCGCTGGTCACACGGCCAGCACCTCGAACAAACCCTGCTTGATGTCCAGCTGCCGTTCCTGACCAAAGTCCTTCGCCAGCGCCAGGAACCCTGTCTCGTCATTGCCTGCGGCGATGTCATCCTGCGAGGCGACTTGCCAGCCTTCCCGGACGCGGACGTAGTCGCCCTCGGCATGTGGACCACACCAGAACAAGCCAGCCGTCATGGCGTGTTCTTCTGCCCACGCGAACGAGCCGACCAATTGGCCTTTGTCTTGCAAAAACCTTCGCCAGGCAAGGTCAAGGAACTTTCCGAGGATAACTTCTTTCTGATTGACACTGGCTGCTGGGTTCTCACCCGGCCGGCTGTCCAGACCATGATGCAGCAATGCGGCTGGGACATCATGCGCGACGCCTTCCGGGACGACGGCCCTACCTTCTATGACCTCTACACTGACTTTGGCCAGCGCCTAGGCTGCTGCCCGTCGATTCCTGATCCGGCTGTCTCCTATATGAGCGCAGCCACTGTCCCTCTCAAAAATGGCGGTTTCCACCATGTCGGCGCCAGTCGCGAGTTGATCAGCTCCACGGCTACGCTGCAAAATCTGAAAGTTGAGCAATATCAGGACATCGGCCGCTACCCGATTCACCCAAGCGTCTTCATCCAGAACGCAATCGTGGAATCGCCCTTGCGCAGTCGCCACCAGAACATCTGGATTGAAAACTGCCATCTTGGCCCGCAATGGCAGCTATCCTGCGACCACGTCATCACCGGAATTCCGGAAAACAACTGGCGCCTCGCCTTGCCGGCAGGCGTCTGCCTTGACCTGGTGCCCATCGGCGAGAATGACTTGGCAGTCCGCGTCTACGGCATTGACGACCCATTCCGCGGCAGCGTCAGTGCTGCTAACACGCTCTGGCTGGGTCAGCCAGCTCAGAACTGGTTTACCCAGCGCGGGTTATCCCTCGCCGAATGTGGCATTCCAGAGACCGTTGACTTGCAGCAGGCAGCCCTCTTCCCGGTCTTGGAGCGCAGCCAGCTTGACAGCGGCTTCCTGCAATGGCTCTGCGGCGTTCCGCCAACAGAACTCCCAGACGCTACGGATGAGACCAGCCTCAACATCCCCGCCGTTCATGTTCCCGCAGCCCCGCTGCCTGCTACTGCGGCTCAGTCAGCGCCGGACTATGCGGCCTTCTACCGCAGCTGCCGCCGCGTCTCCGCCACTGAATTGAGTGACAAAGCCAACCTGGCCCGCCTGGCCGCCCAGCGTCGTCAATTCATCAGCCTCTGCCTGCCGCTCCTATACGCCGGCGCGACCCGCAGCATTTTCCTGCGTCTGGACCTCCGGCGCACAGCAGAACTGTGGAACGAGGCCGGCCTAACTCTGCCAGCAACCAAGGCCATCTCCGAGCATAATCTCTTTGCCGCAGCCCGCGAAACAATGTTCCGCTCCGAAGTCCTCAAACGACAAGGCGATAAGGACGGCGCCGAAGAAGAAGAGCACGCGGCTTTTGCCCTGCTCTGCGAAGCCCTGGCCGAACCAGTGCGGGCAGACGGCGTCGTGCCGCAACGCCTCCTGCTCGAAGACCAGGTGCTCTGGACCCGCAGCCCCGTCCGCCTTGACTTGGCCGGCGGCTGGACCGACACGCCGCCGCAATGCTTTTTCGCCGGCGGCAAAGTCCTGAACATAGCCGCTGAAATCAATGGCCAGCCTCCGTTGCAATGCTTCCTCAAGCTGAGTCCCAAAAACGAACTGGTCATCCGCTCTATCGACTTAGGCTGCGAAGAGCGCATTGAACACTACGAGCAGCTACGCAACTACACGGTCGTCGGCAGCGCCTTTTCCATTCCTAAAGCCGCCTTCGCTCTGTGCGGGTTTCTGCCGGAATTCCATGCCTCGCCGCCGCCGACCCTGGCCGATCTGCTTAAAAGCCTGGGTGGCGGGCTGGAGATGACCATGCTTTCCGCCCTGCCCAAGGGCTCTGGACTCGGCACCAGCAGCATCCTGGCCGCCACTATCCTTGGCGCCCTCAATGAAGTCTGCGGCTTCGGCTGGACCAAGCAGGAAATCATCCGGCGGACGTCTGTGCTTGAGCAGTTGTTGACGACTGGCGGCGGCTGGCAGGACCAGGCCGGCGGCATCATTCCGGGCGTCAAATTGCTGGAAACCCGCGCCGGACTATTCCAGGCGCCGCAGCCCAGCTGGCTCCCGGAGCGCATGTTCGTCGAACACGCCAATCGCGACCTGCTGCTGTACTACACCGGCATCACCCGGGTCGCCAAGAGCATCCTGCATGAAGTCGTCCGCGGCATGTTCCTCAATGACCATCGGCAATTGGCGATCCTCGCCGAAATGGGCGCACACGCCCAAAACCTGGCTCGACAAATCCAGCGCGGCGTCTGGAACGACGTCGGCCTCGGCATCCATCGATCCTGGGAATTGAATTGCGCCCTTGATCCAGGCACCAACCCACGCGCCGTCCGTAAAATCTTCACTACTGTCAAGCGCCATCTCTTAGGCGCCAAACTCCTGGGCGCAGGCGGCGGAGGCTATATGCTCATGGCCGCCAAATCTGAAGAAGATGCCGCTAGAATCCGGCAAATCCTCACCGACAACCCGCCCAATAAACGCGCACGCTTCGTCTCCTTCACAGTCTCAACCACAGGCATGCAAGTGACCAGAAGCTGAAAAAGAATTAGGGGCGAGGGGCTTTTCTCTAGGGGCGAGGGGCGAGGGGCGAGAATTAGGGGCGAGGGGCGAGGGGCGAGGGGCTGAATGTTGAATGCTGAATGCTGAATGCTGAATGCTGAATGCTGAATGCTGAATGCTGAGGCGTATTCATAATTCATAATTCATAATTCATAATTCATAATTCATAATTCATAATTCATAATTCGTAAGGGGCGAGGGGCTGAATGCTGAATGTTGAATGCTGAATGCTGAATGCTGAATGCTGAGGCGCATTTCATAATTCATAATTCATAATGCATAATTCGCGTGGGGCGAGCTTTTGTTTTATCCGCAGATGACGCCGATTTTTTAGGGTGTGCTGTACGGGGAAACCAGACACGAAGCGGCAAAGGCCCCAGCGGGGCCGTCAGACGGGCCGCCAGCACGACGCACATCAGCCGCCGTCCACTAAAGTCCACTTCTGTCCACAGTCCACTCGCCACTAATGTCCACTCAAGTCCACAGTCCATCGTCTACTAACGTCCACTAAAGTCCACTCAAGTCCATTGTCCACTGTCCACTAAAATGCCTTACCCTGGAAGCCTGGCTCTGGAACTCACCGGAACTCCACGTATCAATGACTGACCGACTGCGATTTTTTCGCTGAAACCTGGCCTGACAGGCGCTCTGCCGGTTGCAAGAACGTAATTTGGCGATATTGTGTTTGAATTGCCGAGGCGCTTTCCACACATCTATCCGGGCCTTGGCGTTACGTCATCCCCGAACTACAAGGTACGCAGAGGAGTCTCCACATGCAAGAACTGGCGATTTTTGGCGGTCAACCCACCGTCCCGGCCGGAATGATCAAAAGCTGGCCGCCCATCACTCAGGAAGACCGTGACGCCGTCATGGCGGTTTTCGATTCCAACATCTTCCACGGCACCGGCGCACCCAACGCCGTCGCACTTCAGCAGGAATTCGCTGACTACCTCGGCGTCAAATACTGCCTGGTCACCAACAGCGGCACCTCTGCTTTGCACATGGCCGTGGCCGCCCTGGGAATCGGCCCTGGCGACGAAGTCATCGTCCCGGCCTTCACCTACTGGTCGACTGCTGCCGCTGTCCTCCATCACAATGCCATCCCGGTTTTCGTTGACATTGAAGACGATGCGTTCTGCATTGACGTCCGCAAGATCGAAGCGGCCATCACCCCGAAGACGAAAGCCATCCTGCCGGTCCACATCCACGGCATGCCAGCCGCCTTGAACAACATCATGCCCTTGGCCAAGAAGCACAACCTGCTGGTCATTGGCGACGCCTGCCAGGCGCACGGCGCGGCCGTCAATGGCAAAAAGGTCGGCACTATTGAAGACACCTGCGGCTTCAGCACCAACCGCTCCAAGAACCTCTCCAGCGGCGAAGGCGGCTTCTTCGTCACCAACAACGAAGACGCCTACCGGGTTGCGGTGAAACTGCGTGAATTCGGCGAAGTCGTCGTGCACGGCCAGACCCGTGAATACAACGCCTTTGGACTGGGCTGGATGTACCGCCAGCATGAGTTTGTCAACGCATTCTGCCGCTCCCAGCTGAAACACCTGCCGGAAAACAACGCCCGCCGCAAGGAATTCGCCGAGTACCTGACTGCTGAGCTGGCCAACATTCCGGGCTTCAAGGGCCCCTACACCCCGCCCGGCCGCGAACCAGTCTACTTCAGCTACATCGTCCGCTTCTGCCCGGAAGAACTCGGCATTGACGCCACCATGGCCGAATTCAAGGCCGCGGCCCAAAAAATCCTAGCTGCTGAAAACATCCGTCTGGGCCAGTGGCAAACCAGGCCAGTTCCCGGTCAATCCGTGTTCCAGGCGATGGAAGGCTACGGCAAAGGCTGTCCGTGGACCTGCGCTCACTATGGCCGCCAAATCCGCTATGATGAAAACGACTACCCGGTCACCCTCAAATTCATCGCGTCTCACGCCTACCTGGCGGCGGTCTACCCGCCCAACACCATGGACCTGATGAAAAAATACGTCGAGGGATTCAAAAAGGTCGCGTCCCAGCCGGATAAAATCCGCAAGGTCATCGAGGACGCCCGCAAGGCCTAAGACGCCCAACTTGCGGCAGTCAACCATCCCCCGCCCGGCGGACGGCCGAATCCAGCGCCGACCGCCGGGACAGGCTCATTTCATTTTAAGGTAGTATCTATGATTAAAACTGGTGTCATGCTCATGTCCAACCGAGGGCCGGACGGCCAGCCCTGGGATTGGCGGGAAGCTCTCAAAAGGTGGAAAGGCCTCGGTCTCGCCGGCGTTGACGTGTTCCACGGCATGCTGAAAGCCAACAACGAAACACCGACCAGCATCAAGCGCGTCCTCGACGATCTTGGCCTGGAGCCGACCGTCTACTGTGTACCGACCAACCTGGTCTCCCCTGACCCGGCTGACCGGGCAACGTCGCTCGACACGATCCGCGCCGGCATTGACGCCTGCGGCGTCCTGGGCGTGAAGCATCTGTTCAGCCACGGCGGTCAGCACAACAACGAAGGCGAAGACGCTTTTCTGCGCTACATGGACGGCCTCAACGAAGCCGCAGAGCTGGTGCGCGAGGCCGGGTTGTTATTCAGCATTGAAAACGCCGGCAAGATGTGCAACAGCGGCGCTTCGCTGGCTCGCACGCTTGACCTGGTCAAGCAGCCGAACATGCGCATCACCTTTGACGGCGGCAACTTCATCACTTGCGGCGATGAACCGCACGAGGCCATCATGACGCTGCGCGCCAAGGTCGCCCACGTCCACGTCAAGTCGCACGTGCCGGCGCCACCCGGCTCCCCGCGGCCTTATCTCTATTGCCCCACCGGCGTCGGTCACCCGGACTATCGCTTCATCCGCGACCGGCTCATCGAAGTCGGCTATTCCGGCTGGATGTCCTTCGAACCGGAAGGCGGCTTTGACTCCAAGTGGGACCAGAGCATCAAGACTCTCGCCGGAATCATCGCTGAAATCAAGTAAATTCGGCTGACTAAAGTCAACCCACTCTGAACAGAAACTCCCGGGAAACGGCAAAATGCCGACTTCCCGGGAGTTTCTGTTTTTATTAGCCAGGACTCCACCCCAGGTTCCGCTTCGCTTCGCCTGGGGTTACTCATGGTGTCGCCTCTACGAGGTTGGGGTGCCTTCAGAACATTCGTGCCAAGCAGGCAGCGACTTGAAGCGTTTCTCCACGCCATCCGGCTGTTCAGGCTGAATAGCCCAAAAACTGATAGGCCAAATCGCGAATCTGCATGCAATCCTATCCCGGCGAGCAACAACCATACACAAAAACTTCCGCGTATTCCGTGTGTTCAGTGGTTAAAAAAACAACCTTAACAAAATTTCGTGTCCTTTCGTGTTTTTCGTGGTTAAAAAACAGGTTGTGAACACCAGCCCGCCGTGTTTTCAGGGATGCATCACTTCAGGCGCACAAAGCGGTGAATGACGGCTGTCACGACTCCGAACAGCCGCAATTCCGACTCGCTGCTCAGCTCAATGTCAGCAAATTCCGGGTTAGCCGACTCCAGGCAAATGCGCCGAGGCGTTTTCCGCAGCCGCTTCACCGTGAAATCATTGTCAACAGCAGCAATCACAATCGAGCCGTCAACCGCTTCCAAGCTGCGGTCGACAACCAGGATGTCTCCAGAATGAATGCCGACGCCAGTCATCGAGTCGCCTGACGCACGGACAAAGAACGTCGCTGCTGCGTGCGGCGCGAGCAGGCGGTTCAAGTCCAGCTTGGTGTCAATGTACTGCTCGGCTGGCGACGGGAATCCCGCCATCACGGACGAGGCCATCAACGGCGGGAAATCATCTGATTCAGGCTTGTCGGTCATGCGTCATACAATTGTTGGAGGGCGGCGAGAGTCTCTTCAACGAGCTGCTGGCCGCCAGCAGGTGAGACGACATTGCAGTAAATGGACGCGCTGTAGCCCTTGCCCCAAGCGCCGCGCTCTGTCGCCAGATAGCCGCCGCTCTCCTCATTGCCGGCCAACTGGATGATAAAGGTCTGGACAAACGGGCTGCGGGCCTGGATCCGGTGCATGTAGTCCATGTACAACTCAAAACTGTTGTTGGCAAAAGCCACGTCGCCGACGCGAACCGCATGCAGCTCCATGGCGAACTTCGGCTGCGTCTTCTGCAATTCGTAACGATGCAAAATACGGCGGCAGCGGTTCCGGCGCGA
>JAAZKI010000580.1 GCA_012799905.1 Lentisphaerota bacterium
AAAGCCCCTCGCGGACAACGTAATCCAAGCTCAACTCGCCCCTCGCCCCTCGCCCCTCGCCCCTAAAAAAGCAGGACCCCTTGCGTATGGCTCGCATTCTCTTCATCGCTTGCGGATATGACGGCGGCCGTTCCGGCATTTCAGTATATATGCGTGAAATTCTCAAGCGTCTTGCCAGTGCGCATGATGTCACCGTTGTTTGCACTGAGGCTGACCACGCCTCCATCCCGGCTTATCCGTCGGTGACGTTTCAGGTTCTGCCGAGATGGCTGAACCGGTCGGCCTTCAACATGCTCTACGTCCTGTTCGCCATTGGCTGGCGCCACCGGAAAGACGACTTTGATTTTCTGCTGCTGCCGGCCGCCAATCGGCGCGCTGTATGGCGGTCAAAATGGCCTTGCGTCGCGGTTGTGCACGACTTGTCGCAGTTTCATATTCCGGCCAAATACGACCGTTTCCGTATGTTTTATGTCAAGCGGCTGCTGCCATGGGCGGTGCGACGCCTGACGCACTGCGTGGCAGTCAGCGGCAACACTGCTGCTGACCTGGCTCAGTACTGGCGCATGGCGCCGGAACAGATTACGGTTCTCTACAATGGCATTGACCGCGAGCAGTTCCATTCAACGTCGCCGCCTGACGCACTGGAAGTGTTGGCGCGGTATGGCTTGACCAAGCCGTATATCCTGTACATCGCCCGCCTGGAGCATCCGGGCAAGAATCACCTCCGCCTGTTGCAGGCCTACGAGCAACTCCCGGCTGACTTGCGCCAGCAGTATGAACTCGTCCTCGGCGGGGCGGAGTGGCCCGGTGCTGAAGTGATCACCGCCTACGCCCAGGCCTCGCCCTGCTGCGACCACATCCGCTTTCTCGGCTTTGTTCCCACGACTGACCTGCCCGCGCTGTATCATGGCGCCGCACTCTATGTCTTCCCGTCCCTCTATGAGGGTTTTGGTCTCTCTGTGCCGGAAGCCATGGCCTGCGGAACCGTGGTCGCCTGCTCTAATAATTCGGCTCTCGGCGAAGTCGCTGGCGATGCCGCCATCACCTTTAACCCGGAATCCGTTCACGAGCTGACCGCAGCTATGCTCCGCGGACTGACTGATGAGGACGAACGCCGCCAGCTGCGCGAACGCGGCTTCCGGCGCGCCCAGGACTTTGATTGGGACGAACACGCCGCCGAACTCGTCAAATTGGGCCTGACCCCCTGGCGGCGCCGCCATCGCCTGCTCGGAATCACCTACGACAACGTCAGCATGACGGAAGCCCTTGACTACATCTTCAGCTCCCTGCAAAACCGACAACGCCGCAAAATCGCCTTTGTCAACGCCGATTGCTTTAACAAGGGCTTCACTGACCCGGCGTATCGCGAGCTGCTGACGCATTTCGACCAGGTCTATCCCGACGGCTCCGGCGTCGCCTTAGCTGGACGATTGCTGGGGCAGCCGGTCAAGGCCAATGTCAACGGCACCGATATGCTGCCGCTGCTGGCGGAAAGAGCCGCCAAGCAGGGCTTCTCGCTGTATCTGCTCGGCGCCAAGCCCGGTGTCGCCGAAAAGATGCGTGACAACCTGGTTGCGCGTTTTCCCGACCTCCGCGTCGTCGGCTGCCATGACGGCTACCACCTGGAGGACGTTGAGGATGACATCAACCAGGCCAAACCTGACCTGCTGTTGGTCGCCCTGGGCGTGCCGCTGCAAGAGCAATTCATCGCCGACCGGTTCGCGTCGCTTCAGGCCGGGGTGATGATCGGCGTCGGCGGTCTGTTTGACTTCTATTCCGGCAATATGCCGCGCGCACCCCGCTGGCTGCGGCGATTAGGCCTGGAGTGGACGTTTCGCCTGGCCATGGAACCGCGCCGCATGTTCCGCCGCTACGTCATCGGCAATCCACTCTTTGTCTGGCGAGTTCTCCGGCATGGCAGGAGCTGAGATGAATTGCGGAAAACTTAGGGTGGACTCTCCGTCCACAGCCTAATTTATGTGTCGCCCCTAAAAGGGCGTTACGGCTGCGGCGGCCGCCAATGCCGGAGCCGCAGCGCATTTCCCACCACGACCAGCGAACTGCACGCCATCGCCAGCGCTGCGAAAACAGGCCGCAGCGACGGGCCGCCAAACAACGCTGTAAACACCCCGGCCGCCAGCGGAATGCCGATTGCATTGAAGGCGAGAGCCCAAAACAGGTTTTGCTTGATGACCCGCAACGTCGCCCGGCATAAGGCAATCGCCGCAGCCACGTCCATAAGCTGCTTGCCAGTCAGGACGATGTCAGCCGACTCAATAGCAACGTCCGCGCCAGCGCCAATCGCGATGCCGACGTCTGCCTGGCTTAAGGCCGGGGCGTCGTTGATGCCATCGCCGACCATGGCGACAATCGTCTTCTCCGTCTTTTGGATGTCTTGGACGATGAGGGTTTTGTCTGACGGCAGCAGCTCAGCCCGGATGTCGTCAATCCCGATTTTGGCGGCGATTTCCGCTGCGACTTGGCGTCGGTCGCCGGTAAGCATGATGGTTTTGATGCCCATGCGATGCAGGGCATTGATAGCGGCTTTCGCGTCTGACCGCGGCTGGTCTACGGTGGCGAGGAGTGCGAGGAGTTCACCGTCAACGGCGACGTAAATCAGCGACTGCCCTGGGCAGGCTGGCGGCGACCATGCCTCGGGGATGACGCCGCGTTCGGTGAGGTAGCGTTTGGTGCCGAGGAGTAGAGTGTGTCCGTTGACCCGGCCTTGAATGCCATGGCCCGGCTCGGCTTGGACGTCCTCAGTTGGCGGCAGCTCCAGGCCGCGTCGTTTGGCTTCTCGGACCACGGCTCGGCCCAAGGGGTGGTTGGTTTGACTGCTTTTCAATGGCGGCGACCATGGCGAACAGCTCGGCCTCGCTGAAAGGTCCGTCCAGCTTCATGGGCAGGCCAGTGAAGTTCGGGTTGCCGCTGGTCAGGGTGCCGGTTTTATCGAAGACGACTGTCTGGATTTTGCCGGCTGCTTCCAGAGCCGGGCCGCTCTTGATGAGAATGCCGAAGCCAGCGCCGCGGCCGATGCCGACAATCAGGGCGATGGGGGTGGCTAGGCCGAGGGCGCAAGGGCAGGCGATGACCAGGACAGCTAACGCATGGCGCAGGCCGGTTTCCAGCCCGGCGCCGGATAGCGTCCAGGCAAGAAAGGTAAGCATGGCGATTGCCAGCACGCCCCACACAAAGTACCTGGATATGACGTCAGCCAGGCGGGCGATGGGCGGGCGGCTGCTCTGGGCTTCGGCGACCAGGCGGATGATGCGGGCCAAAACGGTGTTTTCGCCGATTTGGGTGGCTCGCATGGTGATGGTGCCGTCAAGGTTGATGGCGGCGCCAGTGACAGTGCTGCCAGGGCTTTTTTCGACCGGGATGCTCTCGCCGCTGATCATAGACTCGTCCGCCGTGCTGCGTCCTTCTTCGACGACACCGTCCGCCGGGTAGCGTTCTCCGGGCTTGACGCGGAGTCTGTCATTCACGCGGATCATGGACGCGCTAATGCGTTTTTCGCGGTTATTTTCATCGACCAGGGTTGCGGTTGCCGGCGCCAGGTCGATCAGTTCTCGGATCGCGCTGGACGCCTGGCGCCGGGAGCGGTTTTCCAGGTGTCGTCCCAGCAGGATCAGGGCGATAATCAGGCCGGCTGAGTCGAAATAGAGGTGCTGTTCGTCGCCCTTGGGCGGCATGAACAGCAGGATCAGGCTGTATAGGATAGCAGCGCTAGCGCCGATGGCAATCAGGGAGTCCATGTTCGGCGTTAGCCGGACTAGTTGCCGGAAGCCGGTTTTGAAGATGTCACGCCCGGCCAGCAAAATCGGCAGCAGCAGGATAATTTGCACGAGAGCGTCAAAGGGGCCCAGGTCTGGGAACGGCAGCTTGAACGCGAACATGTCGTGCATGGCTGCATACGCCAGCAGCACAGCGGCTATCAGTGCTATCGTCCGTTGGCGGCGCCGGGACGGATGCTCGTCAGTAGGCGGCTCCAGCTCGCCGCTCGGGAGAATCTCTTCGGTGGGCAGCAGCGTGTCGGCGTCAATTGGCTGCGAACGCGTGCCAGACCGGCTCACCAGAACCGCCTTGTATCCGCAGCTTTTCACGGCATCAGCGACTTCCGGAGGGGAGAGAATTTGATCGTCAGCCGTCAAGATCAACTTATTGGCGGCGATGTTGACATAGACGTCAGTAGCGCCTGCCAGCTTGTTGACCGCGCTTTCGACAGCGGCCGCGCAGCTGGCGCAATGCATTCCGGTGATGTCGAAAGTCAGTCTGGACATGGCGGTCTGCGGCGGATGAGGGTGAATGAGATGGAATAGTCAAGCATGCTCATTCCAGCAGCTTGAACTCCTGGAGCAATCTCTTTTTCTGGCGCCAATCAGGCGCGACTTTGACAAACATGCAAAGGGTGACAGGCATGCCGGTGAATGCTTGCAGGCGGCGCTCAGCGGATTCGCGGATGCGGGCGATCATCTGGCCGCGCCGGCCGATGATGATCGCTTTGTGGTTTTCTCGTTCGATGTACAGGGTGGCGTCAATGCGCAGTCGGTTGCCCTTTTCCTTCCAGGAGTCAATGGCGACGACTACGCTGTGCGGTACTTCCTGGCGCAGTTCCTCCAGCAGGACTTCCCGGATCAACTCAGCCGCGATGTCCCGCTCGCTGGTGTTGGTGATATCATCATCCCCATAGAGGAACGGCCCTTCCGGAAGCATCGTCTTCACCTGTTGCAGCAGGGGTTCCACGCGAGCCCGCTCCAGGGCGACAATCTCCAGGACTGGTGCGTCCGGCAGGTGCTGGCGATAAAAGGCCAGGCTGCGAGCGATGTCCTCGGCCGACGCCGTGTCTATCTTGTTGATGGCCAAAATGACCGGCTTGCCGCAGCTGACGGCGAGCTCGGCGGTCAACTCGTCTTCAGAGCCGGGTTCGCGGGTCGGATCAAGCATGGCGACCACGATGTCCGCATCCTCCAACACGCGGGCAATGGCTTTTTCCATCGCCTTGTGCAGCTCCAGTTTGCCGACATGGACGCCGGGCGCGTCCAGGAAAATGATTTGCGCGTCATCTTCCGTGTGGATGCCCAGCAGGCGTTTGCGGGTGGTTTGCGGCTTGCTTGAGACTGCCGCCAGGCGCTGACCCAACACCGTGTTCAGGAGGGTTGATTTGCCGGTGTTGGGGCGACCCAGGAGGGCGACATAGCCGGTTCGGCCGAAACGCCGCTGCTCGCGGTTATTGCTGGAAGGCGCGCTAGTCATTAGTTCTCGCCGTAGATGCCCCGTAAATCGTAGGTGGAATGGCTTTCCAGGGCGAACAGGGTCTTGGTCCGTTCAACACCGGGCGCATTGACGATCTGGTTCGTAATCAGCCTGGCCAGCGTCTCATTGTCCTTGACCCGGATGACCGCCACCATGTCGTATTCACCAGCCACGATGTGGATTTCGGTGACGCCGCGGTGCTTCAGCAGGGCGCGGACCGTCTCATGCACTTTCTTGTCCTCGACGCTGATCAGTACAAAGGCTGTGACCATCATTGTCTCCTGGTTGTTTCATAGTGACGGGGCAAGGGCCGGATAGGCTCTGCCGGGACGCTCAGGTTCGGCCGTGCATGTCGTCTAACATACGTGCGACATCCATTTCGCTTTCGCAGGTGGCTAAGACCCGCTCCAGCAGGTCTTCGCATTCTGCGATATTGAGTTTTTCGGCTCGGGCCCGGATGATGGGCACGCGATGCGGTGTCATGCTCAGATGGCGCAGGCCAGCGCCCAGCAGCAGGGGCAAAGCCCGCTCCGAACCAGCCAGTTCGCCGCACAAGGTGACGCTTTTGTCAGGATATGCCGCAACTTGCTGGCAGACGTCCTTCAGCAACCGCAGAACGATGGGGTGACATTGCCGGAACCACTTGATGACGCGATTGTTGCCGCGGTCAACCGCAAACAGGAACTGAACCATGTCATTGGTGCCAATGCTGACAAAGTCAACGTGCGGAAGCAACGGCTTGAGGCCGAGGAAGGCGGAGGGAATTTCCAGCATGATGCCCAGGCGGTAGTTGCGGTCAAACGGAATGCCCCGCCGGATCAGGTCGTCTTCAGCGGCCTTGAAGGCTTCCTTGGCCTGGTTCAAGTCATAGACATCCGCCACCATAGGCAGCATGATGCTCACCTTGCCATAGGCGCTGGCTCGCAGGATGGCGCGCAAATGCGGGTGCAGGATGTCGGGATTCGAGAGCATGAAGCGCAGGCCGCGCCAGCCGAGCGCCGGGTTGTCTTCCTGGCCGATGTTCAGGTACGGCAGCGGCTTGTCCCCGCCGGCGTCCATCACCCGGAAGGTCACTGGAATGCCGTCCGCAGCGTCCATCATGCGCTTGAAAACATCGAACTGCTCATCTTCGCTCGGCAGGCTGTTGCGGATCATGAACAGGAATTCTGTGCGATAGAGGCCGATTTCCGGGATTCCGTAGTGGCGTAGCGCCGGCATTTCGCTGAGCAACGAGATGTTGCCGGCAAAGCGGATTTTGCCGCCATCCGGGGTGATGGTCTCTTCCGACATCGGCATCGGCGATTCGGCCTTGCGTTTGCGGTGACGATGAGCCAGGCGGAGGGGCTCCCGGAATTGCTTGACCAAGTCGTCAGTCGGTCGCAGATAGCAGCGGCCGGCATTGCAGTCAATCAGGACATTGTCGCCAGAGCGGACTTTGTTGAGCAGCCCGGTGACGTCGACCAGCATGGGGATTTGCAACGCGCGGGCCAAGATGGCTGTATGGCACGTCGTTCCGCCGTGCTCGCAGAGGATGCCGTAGATGTTGCTGCGTGGGATGCTCACCAGTTGCGAGGGCAGCAGCTCCCGGGCACAGAGCACGACATGACGGGCGCTGTAGAGGCCGGCTTCGGAGGTGACCGTGTCATCCCGGAGGTTGTCAGCAGCGTTTTTGATGCGCAGCAGCACGTCCTTGATGTCAGCCAGGCGCTCTCGTAGATACTGGTCTTCAATGCGCATGTACTGCTGGTTGAAATACGCCAGCGTTTCTCCGAGCGCAGCCGTCAGCGTCATGCCGTTTTGCAGGTGGCCTAAGATACGCGACTGCAAGACCGGGTCGTCAAGCAGGGTGACGTGCATCTCAAAGATGGCGTTGTCGACTTCCTCTAAGACCTGGCTCATTTCGCGAGCCGTCTTTTTGCTGGTGCGTCGGGCGACTTCCAGGGCTGACTGGAAAAGCTGCTTTTCGCGTTGCGCCTCCTCCGGGTCCAGGCGCTGCGGCGGCATATCGCCGCGCTCGGTGAATAATTCATCGACACCGGAGAAGAGCATGGCCGTGCCCAGGGCGACGCCCTGGGTGATCGGCCTCCCGGTCAGAGATTCGTCACACGGGTAGGCGGTCTCCTGGGTCGGCCGCATAGTCTGAAAAGGAATGACCCCGCGCAGCTCGTTGTTGTTCTGGCTGGCCATAAGCGTATGCAGGATGAAGATAGCCAGCGATGGCGCCAGGGCTTCCGCCTGGCCGACGATTTGCTTGGAGAAGCGCCGTTTTTCCTTGCGAGCGAGAGCCAGGGCGCCGATTGTGGTGCCGCCGACGACCAGGGGCACGGCAAGGCTGCCATGCAGGATGGCGTCAGCCGCGTTCGGCATCGGATAGTAGGCCGGATGCTGGTGGCGGTCAGCGACATTGACCGTGGTGTCAGTGCGCACAGCCAGGCCGGCCAGCCCGCTGTCAGCGCTGAACGACCAGTTTTCCAGCCGCAGGGCATCCAAGCCGTGCGCAGCCATCAGCACCAGCTCGTCTGTTTCCTTGCGGTACACGAAGATGCCGCAGGCCAGGGAGCCGACTTGCTCGGCAATGCACTGGGCCATCAGCCGTAGGCCAGACCGGGGGTCTGTTGTTTGAGCGATAATCTCACTTATCCGCCGTAACATGATGAGTTGTTCCTCTGCTCGCGTCACGCCGTCTTGGAGGAACGCCGTCCTGAGCAAGCATTTTTTCCTGGTCGCGCTAAGCCGGGAAAGCGCTTGCCTGGACTCCGGTTGGGGTTGCGGCCCAGGGCCGGAGGGATGCGTTGATTCAAACTGAAAAAAACTCGTTCTCAGATGTGATGCAGCCGGCGACTATAAGCCGGATTCTGTGAACCGCACCGAAGCGCGGAACGACGACCATTCATCTAAGCGACCGATACCCGGGACTGTACCTGCTTGCGCAGGACGGCGCGGGCCACGCCTCGTCCTCTATTTGGTCTTGCACCGGAAGGGGTTTGCCTTGCCCCCGGGATCACTCGCCGGAGCGGTGGGCCCTTACCCCACCTTTTCACCCTTGCCGAAACAAGCCGACGACGTTAGTCGCTGACATGTTCCGGCGGTATGTTTTCTGTGGCACTGTCCTTTCCGCGACATCTGGTTCGCGGCATCCGGCTTTTCAACCGGACTTCCCGCCCTGTGGTGTCCGGACTTTCCTCCCCGCTAAAGCGGAGCGGCCGTCCATCGCCGACTGCATGTATAATTTAATGCCTAGATGCCTGATTGCCATTCACAACGGCAGAAACAGCGATGAATCA
>JAAZKI010000348.1 GCA_012799905.1 Lentisphaerota bacterium
AATTTTCACAAGAGCTTGTTCCTTTCTTGTATTTTGGGTGATATCAAATAAAAGACAAGCTCTTGTGTTTTTTTCAAGCCATTAACGACTTTTTGGGATCAGGTCTCAACTTTGGGACGCCACTAAAAAATTACGCCGGAAAAGAGATTCTTAAACAAACTCTGGAAAATTTTACTATCGCGCCGGAACAGACACGCAGGATTGAACTGGTTTTTCCGGGTTCTGAAGAAACTGGATACTATACCGTTGATGCGTTTGTTTCCTTGAATGGGAAAAAAATCCTGAAAACGCAGTCGGCTTTCATCTTGCTTGAGCCGATGTCCGACCCGCCCGATCCGTTTTTTCAAATCGATAAAAACTATCCGACGGTGCAGTTGCTTGACGGATACAAACTTCTGGGCGCCGGTTCCATTGGTTTTTACCAGCACTGGTGGGACATGCCGGAGGACATTTCAACCGAATTTCAGAAACGGTTCCAGGACGGTGGCGATCTTAAGGCGTATCTTGACGCCGGTTTGGAACTGGCCGGATCAGTTATGCCTCTCCCGCGCTATGCAGCACTCAAAGATAAAATCCGCCGCGGACTGCCGGTTCTTTCCGAAAAAGAAGTCCTTTATGTGGAACGTTTCGCTGAAACCCTTGCAAAAATTGCCGGTTCCCGGGTCAAATACTGGCTTGTGACTGCTGAAATTGATGTCATGGCGCGCCGCCCGGATATTACGGGAGGAAATGCGGCTTCCGTGCTTGCAGATTACGCTTATCTTGCCCGCGCCATGTATACCGGATTCAAACGCGCCATGCCTGACATTCCGGTCGTGGCGCTCGGCATTGCCGCCAACGATTATCTGCACAGCAACCCACCTTTTCAGCTGAGCAGAATCGCTCTCGACTCCCTGGGGAAAAATTTCGACCTTCTGGCCATCGATGCCTACTCTGGCAATTGGGATTCCCTCCGCGGGCCCATTGATCCGCCGGAAAAAAGCTTGCGTCAATTCCTGCTGGATACCATTGAGCTATCAAAACAATACGGACGTCCCGGAAAAATGATCAATGCGGAACGCTGTTACTCGGTCAATTATTCGGCCGCATTTGATTCCGAAATTCTCCGGCAAGTGGCGGAATACACTCTCCGGAGCATGATCATCAATCGTTCCGTACCCTCTCCGTATTATTCCCTTCATGTCGCATGCAACTATTCGATTCCCCGTAAAATACGGGACGGGCACCTGAATGCGGACAGTCCCATTTTGGACCTGGGCGCCCTGTGGAAAGCGGTGCTGGATGAAAAGGGGGAAATAGCGTTTATTCCGCGTCCAACGGCCATCGCATTTGCGACCGCCGCCCGCGAACTGGCTTTCGTTTCCAATCCGCAGGAGACCAAACTTGCCAGTGGCGTTCACGCTTATCTCTTTACGCGAAAAGACAACAAGGAAACCATAGCTGTCTGGACAACGGAAGAACCGGTGATGCTGAAACTCGATTTTCCAGTTGCGGCCGGCTTGACTACAATGAACGGAGTGAAGTCAGTTCATAAGCCGGGGCCGGCCTCGCTGGAAATTTCGGGAGCACCGATTTTTCTGCAACTCGATGCTCCCCGCGAAACCGTCTCTGCAATGATTGCAAAGGCGACAATCCCGCAAGCCGCCCTCTGCAAAGGAGGCGGTTGGCGGACGGATTTCGACCACGTTTCTTTACAGATAGGCAACCTCGCGAACTAGCCGCTTGAGGCGGAACTCACCCTTCCGGACCATTCGACGCATCCGCTGAAACTTCCGGCAAACGAAGTTAGTAAATTCACCTTCAAGCTTCCGCGCCAACATGTCGGAAACACAACGGCGGCTCTGACTGCGAATGGCATTGTGTCCCGCATCCCGCTGGCCTTGGATTACTGGACGGCGCCGAAGCTTTCCAAACCCTGGCATCCCGGAACCTGGTTTGAGGGACTTACGCCGATCAAACTGAAAGTGCCAGATGATTTTTATCCGAAATGGGCTCTCGTCCCGGAAATGAACCTGGTGAAACTGGATGGTTCAGATGTTTCCGCAGAAGTCTATGTGGCGTGGGATGAAAAATACCTTCATGTCGCCGCAAAAGTGTTTGATCCTGTTCATATCCAACGAGGCAACGGGATAAATATCGAAATGGATGATATGTTTAATTTTGTCATTGGAACCCGCCAAGACCCAACCCCGGAAGCGCTGCTAAGCATGACTCGTGTACATCATCCATCCTCTTTCTCAGGACAGGACCACAACCTTGGCATGGCGCTGACCACTTCCGGCCCCGTTCTTGCGAGACTCCCGGGCGCCGGTGCCTCTCCCGGCAAACTCGACTGGCCACACCGGATTACTCGTAGTGAAAACATCACTCTTTATGAAGCAGCCATACCCTGGCGTGAAATAAAAGTCTTTCATCCGAGGCCGGGACTCGGCCTGCGGTTTGGATTCATCGTCCGCAACAATGACCGTCCCGAAGACCGGCGTCCCATCTTCCACCTCGCGTTTACAGAAGGAATTGACGGACAGAAAAACGCTTCCAAACTCAAACCTCTGATTCTGGAATAATCCCGAAAAATAAATTAAACAAAAGGGTAAAATCATCGGCCATTAAAAAGGCATCTGTTCGAATGAGCGAGCGCAATTACGATTTTTTGCGACGCATGCGTGAGATTCACCGCCCTGACCGGCGGGATTTGCAAGCGGCTCCGGCGGCAAACGAAGTCGCCATTACGGAAGACTGGCTTCTGGCTTTGGGAACAGGCTTTGCTCGCGGCGGCAGGAAAGCACTGTTGGACTTTCAGGAATACTTGCAAGTCAGTATGCGCGTTCCTGTGAGAATGGCTGTAGCGGATGGGCTGACCGGCCCCCGTGTTCTCTTTCAGCAGAAAGAGTTGGATGCACCCCGCGGCAGTTTTCATCTTGAGGTGAAGACGGACGGGATTACCCTGCGCACGGCGGATTTGCAGGGACTTTGGAGCGCCATTGTCTATCTTGAGGACGTCATGAATTTCCGGGAAGCCCCGTTTCTGCCCTTGGGTTCGGAGTTTCGCAAGCCCCTGATTCGGATACGCCGGACGCATTCCGGAAGCGGCATAGATGACTTTCCGGACTGGCAGCTTTCTGCCATTGCGCATGCGGGTTTCAATACCATCGAAGTCTTTGTCAAGGATTTCGACCGTACAACTCGGGGCTACTGCAATATCAACGAGCTGATCGACCGGGCCGCCGAATACGGCCTGGATACCATCATCTACAATTATCTGCCCAGCTATAAACACCCCGATGAACCAGACGCAGAGCAATTCTTCGACTCCATCTATGGTGAATTATTCCGGCGCTATCCCAAGGCGGTCGGCATCAAATTGTGCGGGGAATCGCTGGAATTCCCCAGCAAGGACCCGACCACCACCGGCAAACGCTGGCGGGAAAGCGTCGTTGATGGCATTCCGGACACGCGTCCAAGCCCGGGCTGGTGGCCGTGCGAAGATTATCCGGCCTATATCAAGGCTATCCGGCAGGCGATCCGCAAAGCGAAACCTGATGCAAGGATCATTTTCAGCACCTATAACTGGGGCTATGTCTCTGCCGATTTACGGCGCAAATTTCTGGCGGCTTTACAGAAGGACATTACGGTTCAGGTCGCCTTTGAGGTCTTCAAGCAGAACCGGGTTGGCGATTTGAGCTGCCCGATCATGGACTACTCGATCCTGGCGACAGAGCCGGGTGAATATTTCACCAGCGAGTGTTCGATTGCTCATGAATTGGGCTTGCATCCCTGCGCAATCAGCAACACCATCGGTTCAACGTGGGATTTTGGTGCTGTACCTTACGTTCCGACGCCCTATCGCTGGATTGAGCGTTTCAAGTATCTCAACGCCGCTCTCGAAAACTGGGGAGTTGATGAGCATTATGAGACGCATCACTATGGCTGGTGGCCAAATGCCGTCATTGATATCCGCAAAGCCAATGCCTGGTCCCCTCGCGAAGAAAACCTCGAAAAAGTCCTCGAAAAGGTCGCTATCAGGGATTACGGGCGTGATGCCGCGCCGCACGTGCTTTCGGCTTGGCGGTACTGGAGTCAGGCGATGGATTTCTATGTCGCCTCAAATGAAGATCAATATGGCCCCTGGCGTGTCGGCCCGGCCTACCCGCTGATTTTCCGGCCGAATATCACTCGCACCATGAGTACAAAAGAAATCCAGTTTCCCACCGCACCCCACGCCCACTTTGGGTACAAGATTGTAAAGACCCTGTACCAGCCGTATGAAAATGCGAATCAGAGTCCGGGTCCCTTGCGTTATCCCCAGGACATCCGCCGACTTGAACAGATGTATAAACTCTGGGAGCAAGGCTTGCAGGCGGCGCAGGCGGCACTGAAGCTGACACCGGAACGCAAGCGCACGGAATGCGAACGCCTAGTCGCTCTTGGGGAATATATCCTGCATTCCATCCTGACTACGCTGCATGTCAAGCACTGGTGGCTGCTGAATACTAAACTGCAAGCCTCCAGTGACAAGGACGAGATGCTGGCTATCCTCGAACAGCTCAAAGAGCTGGCTGCAAAGGAAATCCGAAATGCCCAGGAGACCATCCCGGCGGTCGAGCTTGATTCCCGCCTGGGCTGGGAACCCAGCATGGAATATGTCTGCGACAAGTGGCACCTCGAATGGAAAGTCCGCCAGGTCAACAGCGCACTGCGGGAAATCGAAACATACCGCAAAATGCTCGAACTCTGAACAAAAGTAAGGCCCCCGGATGCGACTATAGCTTCCGAGGGTCTGGGGTAAAATATAGCATTGCTCTATAGGTCAATGTTCAGTGGGAGACTGCTCGCCTTGCGGCTGCTTTGCTGTCGCCAGCGAGGTCAGAGCCTGGGATAACGTGACCTGGTACATCCGGTCGCCAAGCAATTCCTTCCAGCCGGCGCGCTCGACAATGTCCCGCACTACTGCCTTCATCCCGCAAAACACGAATTGCACGCCTGTAGGGCTGGTGTCGTGCATCAAATCAGTCAGCATGGACACGGCAACACCGTCGATGTCATTGACGCCTGACATGTCCAGCACGACCCAGCGGGCGGTTGGCTGCTGCACCAGCTCGGCTCGAATCCGCTCCTCGACGAAAGCGGCATTGGCAAAATACAGGCTGGAGTCAACGCGCAATATGATCACGTCAGGGTCGACAACGGCATCTGGATAGCGGCGCAAGTCGCGGAACTCGTGTTCACCGACCCGCCCCAGCACGGCCAGATGCGGCCGCGCGCTACGCCGGATGAACAACGCCAGCGAAAAGATGATGCCCACAATCAGCCCCTTGTCCATGCCCAGGCCCAAGGTGACCAGGAAGGTGACGATATATATCCAGCCATCGGCTTTCTTGACCGTGAACAGACGCCGCGCCTCCTGAAAATCAATCAGGCCGACAACGGCAGACATGATGATGGCAGCCAACACGGCGTTAGGAAGGTGCGTGAACAGCGGGGTCAGGAACATCATCGTCAACAGCACCAGCGCCGCGGTGAAGACCGCTGCCAGCGGCGTCCGCGCGCCAGCCTGGTAGTTGACTGCGGTGCGCGAAAAGCCGCCCGCCACCGGATAACCGGAAAACAGCCCGGCCGTCACGTTGGCCATGCCTAGGCCGATCAGCTCGCGGTTGGCGTCAATGCGGTATTTTTCCCGAGTTGCAATCCATTTGGCGACAGCGATTGATTCCATGACGCCGATAAAGACGATGACTAGCGCTGACGGCAGGAGCGACCCCAGGCTTTCCAGCGAGAGAGCCGGCGGGTTCCATCTAGGCAAACCGCTGGGAACAGCGCCTACAGCACGCACGCCATGCTCTTCCAAACCAAACCACCAGACCAACAAAATCGACACCACGATGACCGGCAAGGTGACCGGAAAACGCCAGCGTCTAAAACGCGCCACTAGAAGCACTACGGTCGCGGTCAAGCCGATGGCCAAGGTCAACCCATGCACGTCACCGGCCTTGCGAACCACCTCCACCAACATGGCCACAGCCGAATTTCCACCAGACGTCTTCACTCCCAGCAGCTGCGGCAACTGGCTCAAGCCAATCATAATGGCGCCGGCTGATGTAAATCCGCTGACAACGGCATGCGAGACAAAGTTGACCAAAAAGCCAGCCCGGAACAAGCCGAGGGCGACCTGGATGACGCCGACCAGCAAAGCCAGAAGCGCGGCTGTAGCAGCGACCGTGGCAACGTCAGCGCCAGCGTCAACCAGGCGGGAGCAGGCGTCAGCCGTCAACAGGGAAACAATGGCCACCGGGCCGACCGCCAGCTGGCGCGAGGTGCCAAAAAACGCATAAGCCACCAAGGGCAACGTCGCCGCGCACAGTCCGTACACAGGCGGCAATCCGGCCAACATCGCGTATGCCATAGCCTGCGGCACCAGCATGACGGCTACGACCAAGCCAGCCTGAGCATCGCCCCGCAAGTCCTGCTTGCCGTAACCAAGCAACCAGGATGGAACCGAAA
>JAAZKI010000206.1 GCA_012799905.1 Lentisphaerota bacterium
TTACCGATTATTTGAAGAATCGCTTGGCTTTTTCGAAAAAGCCAAGCGATTCTTCAAATAATCGGTAATGTGCGAAGTTTTATAATAAGCACTTGTATGCTTTCAGCCAGCCGCATGTAGTTCAATCTTCAGCCAGCCGTATCTACCTCGCTTGCACGAGCATGTAGTTCAAACTTTAGTGTGCTGTATGTCCCGCAGGCTTTAGCCTGCTTATATATCTCACGTATCTCGCATGTAGTTCAAACTTCAGCTTGCCGTATCTACCTCGCTTGCACGAGCATGTAGTTCAAACTTTAGTTTGCCGTATGTCCCGCAGGCTTTAGCCTGGAGGAATCGAAAAGGAGCGACGCCATGAGCCAGACCAGGAACACCCCGGACCTCGCCACCAGGCCCGGAGCCCCTCTCCGAGTCCCAGGACGCATGTTCGCCCTCGCTCTGACCGCCCTGCTGGCCGGAACCGCCCTCGCCCAGGCGCCGAAACAGCCGCCCCCAGCCCCCGGCCAACCCGCAGCTCGACTGACCGAAACCGAGGTGGAGACCATCGCCAAATGCCTTCGCGACCTGAAAAGCCCAGCCGTCGAAGACCGACGCCGAGCCGCCATGATCATTGGCAAATACCGCACTCAGGAAGCCGAACAGGCCATCATCGACTGCCTGTCTGATCAGGACGCCGTCGTCCGTCAAAGCGCCCTGGTCGCCTTAACCGAAGACCGCATGTTCCCGCCTGCCGCCAGAATACCGGTGTTCAGGCTCCTGCGCGACCCTGATGTCCACATCCGCCGCATCGCTTCAGCGCTGATTCCTGAAGCCAGCGGCGTCTCCCTCAGCGGGCCAATCGCCATCACCGGCAATATCACCATCCGTGCCGGAGGCGGACGCACCGACGACGAAACCGAAGAAGCCCTGGCCTGCCTGAACCACGCCCTCAGCGACGACGACCCATCCGTCCGCCGCAATGTCCTTAGCGGCGCCCGCTTTTTCCCAAAACCGCTGTCGCCAGCCAAAATCGAGACTTTCTTCGCTGATCCGGACGCCGAAGTGCGCACGCTTGCGTTGATCGCTTATGCACAAGTCATCGGCCAGGAGGAAGAACGGGCTGTCCGCTTGCAACCCTTAACGCAAGACCCGGTTCCAGCCGTGCGCCAGGAACTGGCCCGCACCGCTTCCCGCCTTGGCGGCGCGGGGACCCCCATCCTCAAAAGCCTCCTCAATGACCAAAACATCGCTGTCCGCGCTGAAGCTGTCCGACAATTCGCTGGACAACTTGATGCAGACGCCTTTCCGCCCTTGAGCGCCATGATCCGCGACCGCCAACTCCCGACCGATCTGCGCAAATCCCTTATGCCGCTGCTCCGCATTTTTCCGGATAAATCAGGGCCTGTCTACGAGGAACTGCTGGCAGAAGGCTCGCCGGAACTGCAAGCAGAAGCTCTCCGCGCCATTGGCGCCAACCAGGCCGAAACGCGCCCCATTGATTTCTTCCTGCCGTTCATGCAGTCACCCTCAGCGCCAGTCCGACAAATGGCCGCGACGGTCATCACTCGCCGACGCCAAGAACTGACCCCGGAACACATCCAGGCCCTGATGACAGCCAAAGCGCCGGAAGCGCGCCTGCTCGCGGTGCGCACCTGCACAACTCTGCCAGAACCGCAACGCGGCGAAATGCTGCTTGACGCCTGCCTGGACGCCGATATCGCCGTCCGGCAACAAGCCTTGCTGCAAATCGCGACTTTCCGGCCGGAAGGCTGGCAGGATATCCTCCTCGCCAGCATGGACGATCCTAATCTCGACATCCGCGACGCCGCTGCCCGCGGGCTGACCCGCGTGCCCCAGCCATCGCCAGAAATCATCACGGCCTTGCAGAATCACCTGGAGACTTGTCAGAATGAGATGACCCGGCGCTTGATCACCAACTTCCTCACCAGAACCGCTGCCCAGGAAGAGGCCCGCCAACGCAGGATCGCTGCCCAGGAAGAGGCTCGCCAACGCCGACAGCAACGGATGCAACAACAGCGGCCGCCAACGCCGCCCCGCCGCCAAGCGCCGCCAGTCCGGCGACCCGCGCCCGCGCCAGTACCCGCGCCGCAGCAGCAGCCAGTCGCGCCGCCGGCACAATAAGCAATCTCGGCCATCCTGGCGTCAATCGTCAAACCATGTCAAGAGAAACCACTGCGGGAAAATTGCCCTGAACTGACCGAAACAACCGCGTCCTTTACTGCAACGGCAGCAGCAATTCATCCGACTCTGCGTCCTCAGCCGCCGCCTTGGCAGCCGCCGCCTTTCTCCGGGGACGCTGCGTTCTCCCGACCGTCCAGACCGGCGCGAACTGCCGCCGACGTTGGCGGTCGCCAAGCATTTCCTCCAGCAGCACATCGCCGCCGCAATGCTGCAATCGATGCCGCCAGCGATTCAGGCTGCTCGGCGCTATCGGCGCTTGGTGCTCAAAATAGACCCCGCCCGTGAAATACTGCCAGTAGGGATTCTCCGTCCAGTAGTCGAGAAGGGCTTTGTCACTGAGACCGCTTAATTCCTTGAGCATCAGCAGTCCAACTATCAGGCGCGTCGGACACGAATAGCGTCCTCGATTCGGACTAAACAAATCAGCCAGCAACTCATCAAAACGGCTCCAGTCAATCTCCTGGGCCAGCGCGACCAGAGGATGCTCTTGGCAGACCAGGTCCTCCAGCAAAACCCTGAAAAAATCCCGCTCGGGCACGTCCGCTGTCTCGGCTTTGTTCAACATAACGGCAAGCCCCCCAGCAACAAACGACATCTTGCACATTGACAACATCTATTGTCATGCCATACCTTACCATAGCACGTCATCACGACTTTGTCACGTCCTGCGAGGAAGTGGAATCGTAATCGGTCACTCATTGATATTCGGAAATCCGACGAGCAGCGGTCTCAGGAAAGGGGCGAGGGGCGAGGGGCGAGGGGAGAGGGGCGAGGGGCGAGCGGCGAGGGCCTGAATGCTGAATGTTGAATGCTGAATGCTGAATGCTGAATGCTGAGGCGCATTTCATAATTCATAATCACAGATTTTCACGGTTTTAAATCCCCCTAATTTTTTCTGCGCACCACAAGAAAGCTTCCGTGTTTTTCATGCGCAGGAGCAATAATTAGGGTTTTTAGAATGTATACCAATTACTCTAAAA
>JAAZKI010000586.1 GCA_012799905.1 Lentisphaerota bacterium
GACAGGCTTACGGAAATAAATCTTGCGCTTTTGCGGGAGGGCGAAAGCGAGCAATGACCGATGAGTGCGGGCACAAAATCAGCGGCTTTTGACAAAAAATTCGGATATACAAATGAAAGGTAACGGTGGTCATCGCCATCATCGCCATTCTCGCCGCCATGCTCCTCCCGGCTCTGTCCAAGGCCCGCGAAAAAGCCCGCGCCATCACCTGCGTCAACAACTTAAAGCAAATCGGCATAGGGTTCATCTTCTACGCCGATACTTATGACAACTTCTGCCCGCATTACGCCTTCTACAGCGGCGCCTACGGCGGCGCCCTCTGGAACGGCGCTTTCATCCAGGAGCGCTACGTCGAAGCCAAGACCTTCATCTGCCCTTCCATGGATGAACAGGTGCAAAACGCCATCAGCAGCAGTAACTCCCAGATGCCGAGCAGCGGTTATGGCTATGTTTACACCATGGCCGGCAGCGGCCGTTTCCGGCTCGGCGGCAATCTCGGCTCCGCCTCCCTCACCACCACCTATGCCAGCTTCAACGACTTGCCCCAGGCCTCCAGCATGTATTTCGTCATGGACACGCACCGGCTGGTAGGAGACGCCTATCGCGGCTGCTACCGCCTGACCTATTCACGCTACACCGGCACCTCCGATGTCGGAAACCCTGATCCGCGCCACAACAGCAGTCTTAACATTCTCTACGGCGACGGCCACGTCGAAGCCAAAATCATACCCAACCAGTACGATCCCTATGCCACTCTCGGGTCTGGGCGCACTCTCGTCCAATGGAACGGCTGGAAAACATTCTGAACGCTGTCCTCATTTTATTGACTGACCATTCTTCCCTGTTGCCTTCCTCACCCTATAAAACCACGACTGTCCAACCATGCACAAATCATCTCTTCTCGCCTGCGCCCTCCTGCTCCATGCCACCGCCTTTGCCGGTGAAATCTCCTTTGCCTCAAAGCTCCTGCCCGGCTCGACTGCGGCGACCTGGCGCTTCGAAGAACTGACCTCGCCAGTCGATGCGCCGGAGACCTACCGCAATATCGACCCGGCAGCGGAGCAAATCAAGGCAGAAGGCCCAGTCGTCATCGAACTGGCCAACGACGCCAGTGAATACCGCTTCACGATTGTCAACGCTTCTGGCCGCAGCCGCTTCCTCCGCCCGGTCGTCGAACTGACCACGCCCTTCGCTAACGCCAATGTCTGGAAAGGCTATCTCGACCCGAGCGAAGCTCAATTCGACCCCGGCGATAAAATTCTCTCCACTTGGTTTCCTGCCAGCGCCGCCATCAGTGACGGCAAGGCAGCGCTCCTTGCCATCAATCCAATGGACCTCTACAGTCGCCTTGATGTCTGGCGCCAAATTGGCGACCAAGGCCAAGTCAAGCTCCTGCTGGGCTTCCCGGTCTATCTGGAGGACAAGGCTGACTTCACCTTCTCCTTTGTCATCGCCGCCACCGACGCGCCCTGCGGCTACCGTGACGCCATCCAGGCAATGTACGACCTCTTCCCAAACGCTTTCCAGCCCCATCCCGACGCCTCGCCGGATATGGTCTCCAGCGAAACCGGCTACTTGTTCTGGAAGTCCGACCCCGAACCCCAGCCCGGCAGCGCTGATCTCATTCGCCGCGCCTTCCAGGGTCAAGGCAGTTGGGAGTGGTGCTACAAGCCCTTTGTCCGCGGCGGCGACTGGGCCATCACTGACCAGTACTCCGTCGGCTTCCGCAACTATTCGCCGGAGCGGATCGCTGAAGCCCGTGAACGCACCAGGTCGCGCCTGGCGCCGGCAGAGCGCTCGCTCGTCGCCCCGATGTGGTACCTCAACGTACGCTGGAGCGAGTGGACCATCATTCAGGATCATTTCCCGGAAGCTGCCGTCGCCGGCGCAGTCAAGAGACGCTGCTGGGGCCAAGACACCATCCTCGGAGTCTACAGCTGGGGCGGCCGCTATGGTCAGCTTTTCATCGACAGCTTAAAGCAAATCCCGGTCGACTACCCGGCCGTCAAGGGCATTGGCTGGGACTCCTGCTTCGCACACCAGGAGATTCCGGCCGAACACGCGGGATTTGCGGAAACCAACCCTAAGTCTTTCTACAACGGCAAGCCCATGGTGTTGGAAGCCGTCGGCATCAGCAATCTTCTTGACGTCGCCCATGCTCAGCGCACCACGTCCGGCGTGCTCGGTAACGCCGTCAACTTTAAGCTGACCACGCCCTACATGATCGGCGTCCGCACCGAAGCCGGTCTCTACGAAGGCAACCCCATGCAGCGGCCAGAGCGCTTCCGCCGCATTGAGGCCATGCGCATGCGCCTGGGGTCGCCCAAGGCCGTCGCTTGGCATAAACACGCCGGGCCGGACTACATCAAATGGGTCGATTGGGAAGACATGACCCCTGAAGAGGCTGTTGACGCCTATCGCCAGATTGCTGACGACAACCTTTTCCTGAGCTACTACTGGGGCGGGATTCCAGCGCCGCACATGCCTGCCCTCGGCATCGAAAACCTGGCCAAGGCCCTTCCTGAACTGGTCTCCCTGGTGAAACAAGGCTACCAGCCCTCACCAGGCGTAGTCGCCGAAGACGATATCCTCGTGGCCCGCTACGGCAAAGGCCCAGGCGCCCGCCTAGCCGTCATCAACCCGAATTTTGAAGTCAAGAAAACCGCCTTGTCCTTGCCGCCTTCCGCCTGGGACGGCCGAGCGCCGTTACTGGCTGCGGAAGGGGATACCGCCGCAGTCACCACGGTCACGGCTGACGGCGCCACTGCCACGTTCAGCCTGCCAGCGCGTTCCGTCACCATCCTTCGCGTCGTCGCCTTGCTCGACCTGCCAGCCGCGCCGCTCACCAGCTCCGGCACACGCCTGGCATTGCCCGGCAAAGCGCCCTTCTATCGCCTGGAAATAGCCACCCGCGATGCCCAAGTTATCAAAGCCGACTTCTTCCGCCATCACCCAGGAGCCACTGTCCGTCTGAAAATTGCCGAAGCCTCACGGCGCTTCAAACCTGGCCAGGACATTACGGCGTCCATCAACACCGGCGATTTCCCGACCGACGTCCAGGCTGATAATCAAAGACTGGCCTTTGTGGAACTGCACCAGTATCCGCGTTACGATGTCACCAGCCTTGATCCGGCCACTCTCCGCGCTCTTCGGTTGCCGGAACTGGCCGTCCAGCAGCAACTGGCCATAGTCATCCCCAAAGAGGCTGAGCCGGCCACGCGCATTGAAGCAGACCGCCTTGCGGACTGGTTTGCGTTCTACACCAACTTGACCCAAGGTGCCCCAAACACGCCAATAGTCACGGATACACGGCCAGCCGAGGCCAGCGCCGCCATCGTCCTAGCGGTCGCCCCCGGCTCTCTTCGGGAAACCCAAGCCGCCAGCGTAACCGTCGGCATAGACAATGCTATCACGATTGCGTTGGCTGACGCCGACGCTGCTCAGCCAGCCGTGCTGGCCTTCCTTAATGCCATGGACAAGGCCTATCCCTATTATGGCGTGCTCCCGGCAAAGGACGGCTTCGAGAAAATCGGCCTTGCCGGCCAAACCCTGACCCCGGCGCCAGTCAAAACGCCGCTACGGCCAACCATGCTGGAATGGCTGCGAAAAGGCGGGCTGATCGCTTCGCCTGTAAAGTGAAAAACCGGGAAAACTGCGTTACAGGCAGAAGGCTGAAAATCCAGATAGATTCCTGCCCCTGCTCTGCTGCTTTGGCAATCGATTACCCTTCAAGTCCACTTACGTCCATGTCCACTGCCACTAACATCCACTTCTGTCCACAGTCCATCGTCTCCTGATGTCCATTAAAGTCCACTAAAGTCCATTGTCCACTGTCCACTAAAGTGCCTTACCCGGGAAGCCTGGTTCTGAAGCTAACCGGAACTCCGAGTATCAATGACTGACCATTACGTCCAGCAGTCTTTTGACAAAGGAAAGACCGCCGTTCGAGTTGATTTCTTCTGAACCTTGCATTAACTTCATTGTTGACAACCTCGTTGGTGAGTGGTATTATAACGTTGTAGGATACTTATAATATACTGCAAATCAACAGGTTGTCAATTTTTTGGCTATGTTTTGAGGTGTTACTTCACGGATTCAGGATAAAATAAAAAGGCGGAAAATTCATTTATGTTCAAACAACTTTTCTTTGATGATCAGCGATTATTTGTGCGCGAGAATCTCGACCGCAGTTATGGTACGCCAGAACTGGTTGGAACTTACCGGGATGCCAAGATCCATACGAGCTACTGCTGGGGATGGGGCATAAGGGGATTGGATGGCAAAATCCATTTGCTGTATCAGGGCTATGAAGCAGGTTATAATCATATCATTACTGCAGCGGCCATAAGCGATGACGGCATTCATTTTGAACCGCGAAATACGGCATCACAGGCAGGCATCGAGAAGGCTCGCCTGCCTAACCAATTATTGCCGTGTACGTTGGATGGCAGCGAAATTGCAACTGTTATAGAAGACCCTTTTTGTGCGGAATCCGAACGCTATAAGATACTCTTTTCGGATAACTGCCTGACACATACCCAGTGCCTTGTCACGGATTATATCTATACTTCCCCGGATTTGATTCATTGGAAAAAGAAACCGAACAGCTGCTGGAATCCACGAGGAACAGAGCCACTGGCAGGCGCATTCTACAATAATGTTTCCCAGAAGTTCACCATTATGTCTCGCCCGGACTGGGGACAGCGCCGTGTGGGAATTACAGAAACGAGCGATTGGCAGACCTATACCCCGTTGGAAATGTGCCTGCAAGTGGATTCTTTGGACCCTGCATTAGCCGAAATCTATGGCATGTCAGCCATTGCGCATGAGAATATCTTCATTGGGTTCCCGCATATCTACACTGGTTTCCCACAAATTCGCAGAACAAAGTTTGTGGGGGGCACCATGCATGTTGAATTGTCGTACTCTTTGAATGGTCGTCATTGGCAGCGTTCACTGCGTACGCCATTCTTGTCTGGCAAACATCCTCAATTGATCGAGCGCGACGGCGTTCCTGCAAAAATGCTGTATGTCAATTCTGTCTTGATGCAGGAGGACGGATCGTTGCTTTTGTATACCACGACCTCACGTCATGAACACGGCTATCCGTCTGAAAAGGTGGTTTTTGGCGATACAAGCGTCAGCATTTTCCGTTTACGCAAAGACGGCTTTATCCAATTGAATACAGTCGATGATAAGACGATTGGACGCATCGCTATGCGTGAAATTGCCTGGTTCGGCGATGAATTGCATGTGAATCTGACGTGTAAATCTGCAACATGCGCGGTTTATGCAGAAGTGGGAGATGATAAAGCGCCGATAGCAGGGATGAGCCACGAAGAATGTGTGCCGTTTACAGGCGACTCGAGCGATTGGAAACCTCAATGGACAAGTGGTGTTCAACTGAGTTCATTGAAAGAAAAAGTAATCATCATCGAAATTAAAATGACCGATGGCAGCATCTATTCCATCAGTGGCGACGGTATTCAACTCATGAATATTGAAGCCTCACGGTATCGGAGATTTAAAAGCTTGCCGCCAAAGCTAGGATTCTAACTCAACTTCACCGCAAAACCGGATAAACAAGCAGCCTCTTGCCTGATTTAGACGGCTTCCCCATAAATAATCCGCCATAACCGTTGGTAAATAAGCGGTGAAACAAAGGAAGAAAACATCATGATAAATGGTTAATGTGCAACATCTTGTGATAGAAAGACTTGGCATAGGCCGCAGAGCGCTAGAGCCCAAGGGGGCGAGGCACACGTCCCGAACTACGTGCGGCACAGGCTGAAGCCCGAACTACATACGGCGCCCGAAGGCACACAAGTATTCATCACAAGGCTTCGCGCATTGACCAATTGCTATTTTTCTTCCAACTCCATGATAATCGGAACCCGCGGGGGAAGCGTCAGCGTGACTGTCGCATCCTTTATTGCGACATCATCAGGGAAGACGGAAGAGACTCTGCTGACCCCGGAAAGGCTATTTTCCAGATTTCCCTTCAGTGAAACAACGCTTTGGTCTGGTTTTTCCGTTATATTGTACAGGACAAGCGCCTTTTTCCCATCCGGAGCCTCCCAGACCGAACCCAGAACTGCCGGGAGCAGTACATGCATATAGTTTGCACTGTAGCTCTTATGCCACTTGACAGGGATCAGCCCCTGCGTAGTCTGAATCTCCGGCAAACGGAGCATCCGCCCGTAAACCAAAAATTTTTTTGCTTTCCAGTATGCGTCATATCTGGCTAGCGAGGTGGCGAGGGCAATTTCATGGTTTTGGTATTTGTACAGTAGATTCAGGATGTTCCAGCCCGGCTTGACGCCCCAGCAGAATGCAAGTCCGAATTTTGCCACATACCGAGGGCATTGTCACGCTCCACATCGTATCGGCTTGGCCAGACGCTATACATCACGGTATAGTCGTGATAAACGGTCTGCGCCATCGGAATCGCCGTAACCCGATCCCCTTCGAGATAGGCGTTGGTTGTATTGCAGACAAGGTATTCGTCCAAATGGGCGATATTTCCTTCCCAGAAACTTTCCGCTGTGAAGCAGAAGTCCGGAGCGACTTTCCGCACAGCCTCTTTCATGTTGGCAAGCATCCGCTGATTCCCGTGTATATATCCGACGCCTCCGCCTGATTCCGCTGAACACTCCGGCGTGAAATTGAGATAGGTTCCGCCGTGATTTCCCGAGTCCAGATAAGCGGCGCGGAATCCGGCCCTCCCCATTTCCACAATATTCTTTCCTAGTTCTTCTTCCCAGACTTTTCCCGGATAGGCAATCAGGTCCTGTGCTGTTCTTTTTCCTGGCCATTTGATGGCCTGGCCGTAGTAGTTGCGAACCAGGTTCTGCTCCGCCCGTTTTGGGTCTTTCTGCTAGCTGGGGCTTGAGTCCCCCCAGGAGACGCATTGGATATATCCCATGACGCTGAAATTATTTTCTTTCAGCATGTTCAGGACTTCCTTGTCGAGCTCGGTTAGTGGGAAGCGGTCTGGGTTGCCTGAGTCGAAATGTTGATTGTTGAGTCCCCACCAGCTCAGCCATATTCCGACTGGATAAGCGGCGGTCTCCTCCCGGAACCGCAGAAGCGAGGATTTCTGCTCTTCATATTGCGTGACGCCGAACTGACACCATTCCAGGATTTCCTTGAACCACACCGGTGTGCTCTCCCGGCTGACCAGGGGGCCTTCTTTGCACCAGAACTGTGACAAGGCCCATTGGCGGTAAATCTGGCAGCCATCGTACCAATCGCCTTGAAATGGACGGATCGTGCTGAGATATGGGATTTCCCATTCCTGCGGGATTTTTTTCATGTTGTCAGGGATATGCACGGGACTCCAGGCAAAGCCATTCTTTGAGTCGGCGGTCAGCTGGAACCTTTTTGCCGCCTGTTCCGGGTCAAGCACACAGAGAAGAAGAGAGTCTTTCCCGTTTGTGAAAACATCCATCTGCATACTGTGGCCGGAGCGGTTCGGTTGGAAAATCCGGCTGTTCCCGAGCAAGCCTTTTTCCAAGGGATTGCGAATCAGACGCCCATTGAAAAAGGGCGTTGCCAGAAAATCGTTCTCGGGTTTTCCATCCAGTGCGCCGATACCGCCGAGCTGAGGCATTTGAAAATAGAAAACTGTATATTGATTGGAGCGATTGACAAAGCCGCCGCGAAAGAGGGACTCGTTTCCTCCCTTGTCCAGAAATGCCTCTGCCCAGACATCCAGGACGCCCTTCTCGTCCCCGATATCCATCTTATTCCATTCGAAACGGATTGAATTCGGCTTCCTGGAAATGGAGCATTCCGCCGGAGTCTTGGCTGTGATGTATTGTTCCTCATCGGAGTCATCGCTGTTTTTGCCCAAGCCGCCGTCATCTCGTCCAGGGTCAATCGAAAGGAAAACCACCTTCTCTGTTCGTGCTTTGGGATGAATCTTTTTTAGTGTCATTGACCAAAGCGCTGGGGATGGCGTTCGGTTGACAAACTCCTTCCCTTCCGCATTGACGATGCTCTGGATGCCGCCGCCGTCCTTTGGCTCAAGGAAGCGGATCGCGATTCCCTTGCCCTTGAGTTCAATGGCAGGGAACATTTTTTGCTTTTGCGCCGTCGCTGTAAATGACAGGTCATCGAAATCTCCGATTCCTTCTTTTTGACGTAAAGAGAGCGAAATGTTATCGGTTCCTTCCGGAATATTGACGCTGAACTCATACGTCCTCCACTCCGGCGTCTGTCTGGAAAAGTCTTCTGCAAGAGGAAGATACTGCGTTTTCCCCTTTCCGTAAAGCGTGACTGCCGGCTGGAATGCTCCTTTTCCGCGGCTTTTTAGCTGGAGAGACCATTTTCCTGCTTGCGCCGGGAAAAGTTCTGTCCGGCAGAAGGCGATTCGACTCGGCTCAAGGCGTAGGAATTTTTCCTTGCCTTCTTCAGCAACAACGGCTTTGCCTGCTTTTTCGTCATTGACCCATCCGTATGCCCCTTCACCGGGATTATCGGCCAGAAACGTGGCATTTGGAATTTTCATCGGAATCGGCGCTTGGTATGGCGGAGGAGTTGTTTCGCTTTTCAGTCCGAGGTTGTGGTTGAGGATAGTTTCGAGCCATGCCGGATAGGTCTCTCCGGTAGTAGTACCTGAACCGACGACTCCAGCACCCCATGTAATGCTGTCGCCGAGACAAAGAATGCGGTCTCCTGGACGGACTTCTGTCTTTAGACATTCCGAAATGGTTTCCGCCAGCAGTTTCATGCCGGCCGCAGTCAAATGAAGTCCGTCTTTGGAACGACTGTTTGCCTGATTCCGAACCAGGCTTTCCTTCTTTTCAGTTGCGCCGCCATGTTTTTCCATAGCCGCATAAAAGTCATTCAGCAAAACTTTCTCTTTTTTCGCCGTTTCCCGAATCAGCTGATTATACTTTTTCACCCGTTCCAGCGGCTGAATACCATCCTCGTAGGAGTGACGGGCGGTAAGATAGCTTTCAATGATCGGATTGACCGTGTTTAGAACGATGATGCGTACATCCCTTTTCCTTGCTTCCTCGATCATTTTAGACAAATTGGCGCAGAATTCCTCTGGCGGCACAAGCGCCCTGCTGTTCAGCGTGTCGTTTGCCCCGTATCCGATCACGAGAATCTGGGGACGCACTTTATGTAGCAGCGAGGCAATCCTCCTCACTCCATGGCGGGTGTTGTGGCCGCCAACTCCTGCATTGGTGACTGCTACCGGATGTGCGGAAGCCGTCAGCAGGAGCGGGGAAAGAGCTAGCAGGGCGGTGTTAATCAGTTTCATGGCATTTATACTTTTCTGTTAAAGGAATACTCGGCAGATTACGTTTTGGTTAACGCGATAGGTGTCTCTCAGTTCCCCGGCTTTTAAGGATTTGGCGCTGCCGTCAGCACACCATACATTCGCTGATTGGGAATGGCGCGTATGGATTTGATACTTGTTTCCGTATCCTCCGTTTCCGAGAAGCGGCACGTTGTTGACCTGAATTCCGTGATTTGTGGTTCCCGGGCGAAACAGCACACTGTCCATCAGCATGATGAACCCAGACGGACTGAACTGGAAACTGTTTCCGTTTTCATCCTTGTCGATGAAATTTCCGCTCATGCGGTAGGCAAGGTCTTCGTTGACAGCGTTGGTTTTTTTTGGGCTGGGAGCGAATACCGTAGGTGAAGGACTGATCCTTGTAGAATCCCGGATTCTGTGAAGGACATACTGTGATGTTTATTTCATCAGAAGAGCCTTTTTTTGTAGAGATATGAAGTAACCCGGCCTCGGTTAATGTCCTGCTCCAAAAGCAATTATTCTGTCTCAAAATTGGAAAATAGTCGTCGTTGCTGTCTGCATACAATATAAGGGTGATTCCTGACATTTTGAGATTGTTTATGCAGGAGATTGATCTGGCTTTTGCCCGCGCCGAGCTCAATGCAGGCAGAAACATTGCGGCAAGAATCGCGATGACCGCTATCACGACAAGAAGCTCGATCAAGGTGAAATGCCCTCGCTGTCTGCCCTTTCGCACGTTGACCCGATTTTTCATTTTTTTACTCCTTTAGCTTTAGCCAGTTTTGTCAAAAATAATGCTCTAGAAGTAGTCATAGTTTGTTTTTATTTCTGCATGAATTTTATGGACAAGCGAGA
This sequence comes from Lentisphaerota bacterium, assembly GCA_012799905.1. GTDB lineage: Bacteria > Verrucomicrobiota > Lentisphaeria > Oligosphaerales > Oligosphaeraceae > JAAZKI01. Next base: position 10,130 of record JAAZKI010000586.1, read on the forward strand.
GGGCTTCATTTAGGAAAAAATGCAAGAATAATATAGACATAAGCGCCTCTATAATGTGTTAGAACTTAGCCACTAGGAACAATATTTGCACATGTGGTTTTAAGTATAAAGAAAACTTCCTCTCGTTTCTGCAAGAATCTCCGGGTCCAGTTTTTGAAGGGGGCAAGACGGCTTTTCATCGCCAAGAATCATCTGGACGGCGGTCTCTCCCATTTTCTCATAGGGAATTTTTGCTGTTGCAAAGAGATCGTCGAAAACCGGGAAAAGTCCGTCATAGCCAGTAATTTTGACCTGGGGAAGCAACCCTTCGGAGAGGAGCGCTTTCTGAGCGCCTCGAGCCAGATTGTCATTTACACAGCAAATTGCCTGTGGGGTCTTGCCTGAATGGAGCATTTTCCGGATGGCGAAAAATGCGCAACTGGATTGTTTGATAATGGTTCCGTATTTTGGAATTGAGACAATGTCTATTTCAGCGTTAAGAGGCGAGTATTTGCGTACTGTTTCCTGAAACCCTCGGACGCGTTCCTGGTAGGTTAAGTCGTTTTGGGAAAGCTCCATGGTCAAAATCGTGAATTTCTCCAGCCCGTTAAAAATCAGATTCTCAATCAGCCTCACCGCCCCGTCAAAATCATTGTTGATAACAGCATACATATTGGGCGGCATTCGATCCATGTCCTTCATTAGATAATTCAAAAAGACGAATTTTTTGTCAGGAAAACATTCGGCAAGCTCAATTGTCCGGGAAAACATTTCCTGATCAATGACGATGGCGCCTTTCAGTTCAAATTCTTCGGACCTTTCATAGCGGTGGAACATTTCACGCGCATCTCCGGCCAGAACTACGGCCTCCATTCCGTTCTTGGCGGTTGACTTGATGATTCCACGATAAAGGAGGTTCGTCAGGGGGTGTATTGCCGCATCGGCAGTTCCTGAAGAAGCAAAGATGGCGCATACCTGCTGTTTTTGACGCAGGCATGTTTCGCTGACAAATGTCCCCTTCTTGCGACGCCGGAAGCAGATACCGTCACGGACAAGTTCTGTCATCGCAAGGTCTGCGGTGCGGAGGCTTACGCCTGCCATTTCAGCAATTTTTGCCACAGGCGGGATAGCGCTCAAGGGCGGATACTTCCCAGAACGAATGACTTTTTCCAGCCTGTCCCGGATTTGAATATACACAGGAGAAGGTGCATTTCTGTCAATATTGAATTCAATCATGGCTACCTCTTTGGTTTATGTATATAGCAATATACATCATTATACCCTGGCGTCCACTCAATATATCTCACATTGGTTGTGGACGTGTAGTCCACCCTAAGGACGGTGCGGACAGCGTAGTCTAAGCTCACTCTCACCCCTCGCCCCTCATATCAATCGGTGACCGCTTAGCTACTTCTGCGTAGGCAGCTTGCAAAAGATTTCGGGCGAGATAAAGTTATGGGTCGAGGTTCGTCTCCTCGAAGAGCCTCAATCCGATTGGTTTTATAATTGCCAAATTCACCCCATAGCGAGACCATCTATGCTCAAAGAAGACATCATGGCTTTGCAGACTTGCATCCAGGAACGGCTGGACGCCGCTGTTGCCGACGGCGACGAAATTGGCTGTCAATTCGCGGTTTACATTGACGGAGAATTGGCGGTGAACGTCTGCGCCGGCTGGCTTGACGCAGAGCGCACCCGGCTGGTGGACGAACAGTCGCTGTTTCCGGTTTTCTCGACTGGCAAAGGCATTGCCACCACGGCTTTCCTCTGCCTGGTTGAGCGCGGTCTCATGAGCTTGGACCAGAAGGTCGGCGAGATTTGGCCGGAATTCGCCTGCAATGGCAAGGAAGAAACCACGGTGCGCCATATCTTGCAGCACCGCTCAGGCGTCAGCATACGGACGCCATACGACTTCATTGAGCAAATTGCCGATTGGGACGTGATGAGTCGGCGGGTGGCGGCCGTGAAGCCTGTTTTCCCTCCTGGTTCGACCACGCGCTATCAGACCATCAACTACACTTGGCTGCTGGGAGAATTGGCCCAACGAGTGACAGGCAAGCCATTTCAGCAAGTCATTGAGGATGAGGTGCTGATTCCGATGGGACTCCAGAATCTCTTTTTTGGCGTTCCTGACCAGGCGTTGAAGCGGGTGGCGCCGGCAATCCGCGGTGCTGAACAGCCGGCCATACCGGAGAATCCGCCCTGCTGGGATTATTCCCTGGAAGAGATCATGAACAACCGCGTCATTCAACAGGCCTGTCTGCCTGGCTTTAACTGCATTACCAATGCCATTGATTTGGCTAAACACTATGCGGCGCTGCTGGACAGCTGGAAGGGGACGCATGTGCTCAAACAGGAGACGCTCCGCGCCGCCAGGACTATGAGCCTGGCGCCGAATGATCCGAAGCCGGCCCCTCCAGCGGCGTGGAGCGCGTATGGACTGGGCTATGTCGTCGCCGCCCCGGATGAGCAGAGCATCGCCCGTCAGTTTGGCCACAGCGGCTATGGCGGCTCCAACGGCGTGGCTTGGACGCCCGGGCAGCTCAGCTTTGGCTTTACCATGAATCTCATGCGCGGCGGCGCCACCCACCGCCAGGAAATCATCGACATGGTCAAGCGTCAATGCCGAAAAAATTGATGATGCTGAATCGCCATCGCCGCACCGGCGTCCAAAATCTCGCGCAGCTTTGTGAACCGGCGCTCAGAAGACAAAGTGATCCCACCCGGCTGCGGCGAGCTTCCTGCCGGTGTTATCCCTCATGCCGGGGGTAGCCGTGAATTCGCCCAGCCGCGTCAGCGGCGTGTCCGCAAATGGCCAGCTTGCCGTCAAGACGGGGGCGCATTCTGGCGGCACGGCGAAGATCAGCTCAAAGTCCTCGCCGTCGCCGCAGGCTTGTTCTATGGTCGCGTTGCCTCGGCGCGGCACGGCTTCCAGGTCGAGAGTCAGACCAACGCGGGAGGCTGCACAAATTCTGGCGGCATCGCATAGGAGGCCATCGCTGACATCCATCATGGCCCGAGCCAGGCGTTGCTGCGCCAGCCACTGGCCTTCGGCGCAGCGCGGCGTGAATAGCAGGTGATGCTGGGTGGCAAATGAATCGCCGAAGTATCCAGTCGCAAACAGCTGGTCGCCGGGGCGGGCGTCAGAACGGCGGATTACCTGGTCGGCTGCCACTTCGCCGAGGATGGTCAAACTGGCAACGTCATCATGCGGGGCGGCTGCGTAGTCGCCGCCGATCAGGCTGACGTCATATTCAGCGGCGAGGGCGATGATGCCGTCGTAGAATTCCCGCAGCCAGTCTTCGCCGCGGTCTTTGGCAAAAGCTCCTGCCAGCAGGCACAACGTCGGCTTTCCGCCCATGGCAGCGATATCACTCAGGTTGCGAGCCAGCAGCTTGCGGCCGGCCAGTCGCGGCGACGTGGGCTGTTCGCCGCGGCTGATATAGTGGCGGTCGCCGACCACCTGGTCGACGGCTAGCAGCAGCAGCCGGTTTTCGCCCCAGACGATGGCGGCGCAGTCATCGCCGGGCGGGATGACGACTTCGGCCGGGAAGGCTGGCAAGCGGCGGAACAGGTCAGCAAAGAATTCGTCTTCGCTCTTCATTGGGTGACCTCGCCATTTTCCAAGGCTTCCAGGTCATTGGCGGCGTTGGCCAGGCGAATGACTCGGTGGAAGAAGCATTCTCTGCTGCCGTCTTCGCATAGTCCGTCAGTATTGGCGCCGCCGCAAGCGCCATAGACCAGGCCTTTGGGGCAGGAGCGGTTCAGCAGGCCTTGGCACAAGCTGGCTGCGGCTTCATCGGCTTCGCTGCGGAAGGTGAGGCGTCGCACGGCTTCACGGATCAGTCGCGGTCGGGTGGGGCGATGCAGCCAGCGCGTCCAGCGGTCGTACAAGGTCGGCGGCGCAATTGTATTGAAGGCGATCTGGGCGAATTCAGGGTCGAAATCACGTCGCTCAGGCTGCTGCAAGTTGGCAAATAGGTAGTACGGCGGGTCTGGGCAGAGGTCGGACACGCCAGGGCCGAACGAGATGTCGCCGTGTCGTTGGCGCCAAGCCTCCAGCCAGGCGTCATAGTCAGGACATTCGGCGGTGCAGTCGTGTACGCGGTCGACGAGTTGCGTTAAGAGACTGGGCGTGCGGACGCCGGTGACCTGGACGCCGCTGTAGCCGAGCAGACGTAAGCCGACAATCTGCAAGGCTGTCCGCGACAGCTGCGCCTCCAAAAATTCGTCCGCAGTTCCGGCGGCTTCCCGCATGATGAGAGCGCCCAGGGGAATCGGCATCGGCACGCCGGGCCAGAATCCCTCCCCCAGCTTCAAGGCGTCCTCCTGGCTCATCAGCACCACTCGGGCCAGCGTCGGCAGATACAGTTCCCGCATTTGCAGGAACCATTGCAGCTCCTGCGCTTTCTTCATGTCCCAGCCGGCCTGGGCCACCAGGAAGTCGGCGCCGTGAGTGATTTTGCGTTGCAGTTTTGCGTATTGCAGGAAAACGCCTTCACAGGTGTATTTGTAGGGGTTGATGGCTGCGCCGACCCAGGCGTCTGAGCCGAATTGGCAGGCTGTGACGGTCGTTGTCACGCTGTCCAGGTAGGTTGTCGGTACGCCTTCGGCGCCGTTTTTGCCGAGCCAGTCGCCGGTGACTGCCAAGAAGCAGCGAATGCCCTTGGCGCGTGCTTCGGCCAGCAGCGTTTTGGCGCGGGCCAGGTCAGCGCCGCGGCCGGAGAGCGTCATCAGCACCGGCTTGCCTGAGCTTTTCATCGCCTCTGCCGCAAAGTCAACCGGGTCTTGGCGCTGGGCAGTCGGCCAGCGGTCTGTCACCGCGATGCCGTGTACTCCGGGCAGCATTCCGACCTTCTTGAAGACTGGCGCGGCTGCCGCCATGTACGAGTCGAGCGGCTGGTTGCTGGGCGGGCTGTTCATTTCCAGCAGAAAACAGAACTGACCGGAACGCATAGCCGAGGCCAGGCGGCAGTCGCCCTCAAAACTCATATTCAATTGACGCGTTTGTTGAATCATGGACACGGAACCTCTCTGCTGTTCCCGTTCTGCCGACCGCTCTGGCCGGCGTCGCCCCGGAACGCTCCCAGGGCAAAGACAGATACAGGAAATATAACGTCAAGCCCGCGCCCTGACAAATCGCAGGCCTTGTCTCCGCGTGGTCACGTCGTAATGAGTCAGCCAATGATATAAGCTCGCATCGCATGCGCGCGCGTGACAAAATTTGGGAGGGTGGCCCCCCTTTGGGTGGGTGGGGTTTGATTTCTAAGCCCGCAGGAAAAATAGGCCACCAAACGCCCTTTTTCAAACGGCTTTTTGCAGAATCATAGCTA
>JAAZKI010000597.1 GCA_012799905.1 Lentisphaerota bacterium
AGCTGAAGCTTGAAATACGTACGGCTACGTACGCTCAGAATGCAACAGAGAAAGGCCAGGTGGCGGATGATGCGGCCAGGGGTTTTTACATCGTTTATGGGGGGAATGTCATACGAGACGGCTTTGCCGATGATTCACGCAGCTGGCTTCCAGGTTATCAGCCTGGGCGGAAATCCGCAACTGGCTGGGTATGCGACAGCCGCAGACCGGCAAAAGCTGACAGCGCTGTTGCACAAGCTCGACCTTGTGATCGACTCGGTGCACGCACAATTTCCTGAGGGCGACCGGCTGTTTGCTGAAGATGAGTCGATGCGCCAAGAGTCAGTGCGGCTCTGCAAGCTTGCCCTGGATGCTGCAGCCGAGGTCAATGGCCGAGTCGTGGTCGTCCACTTGCTTTTGCCCTACGACATCCCGCCAGGCGAACAACGCGACCGCATGATTGCGCAGGGGCGTCGGAGCATCGCAGAGTTGGCGAAGCACGCCGAAGCGCGTCAGGTCGGCCTGGGCTTGGAAAATGGCCAGCGGCGAGACTACGACGAGGTGCTTTTCAATCTTCTGGATGAGCTGCCAACGCCATACGTCGGGCTGTGCTATGATTCCGGCCACGAGCATATCCAAGGGCGGTGTTTTCAGATACTGCAACAGTATGGCAACCGGCTGCTGGCGCTGCATATCCATGACAACACGGGCAGCGATACGCACCTTTTGCCGTTTTCAGGCACAGTGCCCTGGGAGGATTTCGGCAAAGCTATGGCTGGATTGAATTTTGCCGGCGACCTTGTGCTGGAGTCGGGCATGGCTCATGAGTCATTTCAGACTCCAGAGGATTTTTTGGCGGAAGCTATGCGTCGCTGCCAACGTCTGCAAAAGATGATGACGGAAAACGGCGATAGCGCCGAAAGCAAAGTCGCCAAGGAATGAAGAGTGAAGAGTGAAGAGTGAAGAGTGAAGAGTGAAGAGCGAAGGCGAGAAACTGTTGTTTTATCCGCAGATTACGCTGATGACGCAGATTTTTTTAGGGTGTGTTGTACAAGGAAACCAGCCGCGGAGCGGCAGAAGGCCCGGAAGGCTGAAACATAAAAGCCCTGGGTGAGGCGGAATAAATTGGATGGTTATCGCGCTGCGTAACGTGATTTAATGAGCGAGGGGGCTAATACGGCGAGGGGGCGCTGTCCACAACGTCCACCACGTCCACTGCAAGCGTCACCCAGGGCTGCAACATACGGCAAACTCTAGCCACTGGCCAATTTGCACGCAATTCCGTCATTCCTGCTTGCCATCTGTTGTTTTTTGCATTTATTGCAGTATGTTACATTTTATTCTGTCATGAAACGGAAGTACGGTGAAAATCCGTCGCAGACGCGCTACTGTAACCGACAATAACCTGTTGCGACCACTGCTTAAAGCGGGAAGGTTTCAACCTTGATGGGGTCGGAAGCCAGGAGACGCCATGACAGAATTGAGCGTCAATGTCTCGCGAAACGACAGACGGATGCAGAAACTAACGACGACCTCCTTGCATGGCCGTCGTTATTGCGTGCTTCCTCCCGGGATGTTGATGCTCCGGTTCACTGCATTGGACGAGGAGATAGCAGAATGGAGAAGCACATCCTGAGCTTCCCGCGCATGGGCGTTGGCCGCGAATTGGAATTTGCTCTTGAGCAATACTGGAAGGGACTGCTGCCGGAAGAGCAGCTGCATGCCTGCGGGCGTTCCTTGCGGCAGAAGCATTCGCGCATTCGACTGGAAGCCGGGTTGACCAGGGGCGTGACTAACGACTTTTCCTGGTATGATCATGTCTTGGATATGACAGTCATGCTGAACGCTGTCCCCGACCGATTCCGAGAACTGCCAGCTGGCGACGCAGCGACGTATTTCACCATGGCGCGTTGATATTCATTCTGGCGGCGCATAGCTGCGTCGTCATAGGTCATACCCATATCAAAATCAAAGAAGGGAACAGGTCATGCCATTTTTTCAGGAAGAGGGACATTTATCACGGCAGCGCGTTCTTGAGTTAGTCAACCGCGCGGCAGCTGCGGCCCGGGAAAATATCTGCCGTTCGCCGAAGCGCGTTTTGCTGTTGCCGCCTGACATCACCCGCGCCCACAGTGGGGCTGGCTGGATCACGGAAGAATTCTACCGGATATTCTCTCAAGAAGCCCAGGTCGAAGTCATCCCGACACTGGGTCAGCACGTCCCGCATACGCCAGAGCAGAACCGGTGGATGTTCGGAACAATTCCGTTGGAGCATATCCATGTGCACGACTGGCGTGACGGCGTCACCAAAGTCGGAACCATCTCGGCTGACTTTGTCAAGGAAAAATCCGGCGGGAAGGCTGATTGGGAATTGCCGATCATGCTGAACAGCAAACTGATGGAAGAAAAATGGGACTTAATCATCAATGTCGGCCACATCGTGCCGCATGAGGTGCTCGGCTTCGCCAATCATAACAAGAATTATTTTATTGGCCTGGCTGGCAAGGAGACGATTTGCGCTTCGCACATGATGGCGGCTTGCTGCGGCATTGAAAACAACCTTGGGCGGCTGATCACGCCGCTTCGCGCTTGCTACAACAAGGCGGAACAGGACTTTCTCGGCCATCTGCCGGACATGTATTTCCAGGTGGTGATGGCCTATGACAGCGCTGGCCAGCTAGGGCACACCGGCGTGTACGTGGGGAATGACCTGGAAACATATTTAGCCGGCGCCAGGGCTTCCATGCAGCAGAATATCACCATCGTTCCGCCGCTCAAAAAGGTGGTGGCGGTCATGCAGGGTGATGAATTCTATAGCACGTGGGTGGCCAATAAAGCCATTTACCGTACTCGCATGGCCATGGCCGATGGCGGCGAACTGCTGATTATAGCCCCGGGTCTGAAACGCTTCGGCGAACAGCCGGATGTAGACCAGCTGATTCGGAAATATGGCTATTGCGGAACCGATAACGTGATGGCGCTCTGGCGACGCGAAGCCATGCTGCAAGAACTCGAACACGGCACAGCCCATCTGATGCATGGGTCTTCAGAGGACAGATTCCAAATAACCTACGCCCCCGGACACCTTAGCAAGGCAGAAATGGAAAGCGTAAACTTCGGCTACATGGATTTGAACGAGGCCGTAAAGCGCTATGATCCAGAACGCATGAAAAATGGATTCAACACAATGCCTGACGGCGAAGAAGTCTATTTTATCAGCACGCCATCAGCAGGACTGTGGGCGACAAAAGAAAAAATGCAGCGCCAAGAAGACCAATAGGAGCGAGGGGCTTTTCTCTAGGGGCGAGAGGCGAGGGGCGAGGGGCGAGATGAGCTTGGACTACGCTGTCCGCGATGGCAGTGGGCGAGAGGCTTTTCTCTAGGGGCGAGGGGCGAGGGGCGAGGGGCTTTTCTCTAGGGGCGAGCAAAGCCTCGGAGAGGCGACACTACGAGCAGTCCCTATACACAGGAACTTGTCCATTAATTCGCAGAGTTCAGGTGCACTGCGGCTGGCATGCGCTGTCCACCATGTCCACCATGTCCACCACGTCCACTCCACAGTCCTGTGGGCAGCCAGATCTCCTTACTGCTTCGGGTCGTCGATGGATAGAAATATGGCGTCGCCGGGACTGTTGATGCGGATGCCGAGGAAATTGCCGACTCCGGCCGACTCGCAGAGCGTCTGTCCTGGGGCAATTTCATGCAGTCCAGGACGGGCGAGATGGTTGTGCC
>JAAZKI010000127.1 GCA_012799905.1 Lentisphaerota bacterium
ACTGGCTGGCCTTCATTTTTCTAGTCCATGCCTTTTCCGGAGAACCGGCCCAAGCCAGCAACGAGGGGCCACTGCAATGGGTCGATATCGACAAGATCACGTCCCTGCCGATCTGGGAGGGCGACCGCTATTTTCTGCCCCTGGTCTTTGATGATGACCCGCGACCGTTTCACGGCTTTTTGCCGTATGACCACGACCGCCCGCTGGGATGGTCATACACCCGGATTTGAGCTGAATCGCTCAGAGCGGCCTACCCGTCCACAACCTATTTTTAACCACGAATGGACACGGATGGACACGGATTTTTGTTTTTTACCACTGAACACACGGAATATACGGAAATTTTGCTAATGTGCAAAAAACAGGAAGTCGGCCGATAGTAGTCTTGAACGCTCACGGAAGGCAGGAAGGCGTATGTTGAAAGAACACATTCGAATGGCGAGCTGGTGGATTACGTGGAAAGACCTGGATTGGCCTTCACCGGATAATCTCGACCTCATCCGCAGACGGGCCGACGCCATGGCCAAGGCCCATGTCAACACCGCCGGCATCTTCGGAGCGCATTTCCGCTGGGACTTCATGCCCTTTTTCCCGATTCTGCATGATTACATGGCGACAGTGCGCGCAGAACTCAACGAGCGCGGCATTCGCCTGTTTGACCACCATTCTGCCGTACTCGTCCATCGCTACGAAACTCGCGAAGAAATGCGCAACGTGAAGCTCCATTCCGGCCCTCATCTGCCGTTCTCGCCGACTTGGAGCGCTGCTGCCAGCTGGGAATATCATGGCCAGAAACTGAACGACTGGCGCGAACTTGACGTGCGCGATGGCTCTGTCCTCTATCACCCCGGCTACACCGCCGAAATGTTCTGCTACAACAATGACAATTTCATTGAGGCGTATCTCGAATACGTCAAGGAACTGCGCCGGGAAACTGGCATCGACGGACTGATGAGCGACGACATCTCCCAGTACATGCGCTGGCCTGGCTGCGGCTGCGCCTCCTGCCGGGAAAAATTCCTTCGCCGCGCTGGCATTCCGCTGCCGCCAACAACTGACCGCTCCTTCTGGGCCAACTGGGATAACCCGGCCTGGCTGGAATGGATCGACATGCGCTTTGACGCGGTCGCCAACTTCTTCATCAAACTGCGCGGCATACTGCCAGCAGACTACCCGCTGATGAGCTGCTGCTCCAGCAGCTCAGGCGCGGCGGCGCCGCAGACGGCCCATGACATCCGCGACATGAATGCTGGCTGCAACCTCGTGCACCTCGAACTATGCGGCAACACACCGCCCTATAAACACGACAAGGTGACGTGGAATCCGTCCATCTCCAGCCGCATCATCTCTTCGCTCCACCATCTCGGCGCTGCCGATGAAAAAGGCAGCGAATGCGTCGGCCAAGGCTACGGCTTCACTGAGCCAACCGCAGGAATCATCTGGGCCGTCAACAAAATGGTCGGCGCTGCCTGCTGGTTCTCGACCTTGAAAGCCCGCCTGGGATTGCCGGATACCATCCTGGCCACCCTCCCTGATGACGCCGAACCGGCGGCGACAGCCTTCGGCTTTGAAAAAACGCACCCGGAGCTCTTCAGCGGCCATCCCATCGCCCAGGCAGCAGTCCTATTCCCCTACGAAACCCGTAACCACACCATCTTCGGCAGCCTGTTCAACGGCGTCAGCCGCGACTTTACCGACACTATCGCCCTGCTCTTCAGCAACGGCATCAGCCCAATAGTCGAAATGGAAATCCCATCAACGACCGCCAAATGTCCACTGTTGATCCTGCCCTCTGCATTGCGCCTGACCGACAAGGAACGCGACGCCCTGCATGCCTTTATCCAAGACGGAGGCGTCGTTCTGGCCACCGGGCCATTCGCCCTCGGCCCCAAATGGGAAGCTAACATCACTGCGCCGGATAATTTCTTCACCTCAGACGCATGGATGAAAACGCCGTTCCCAGCCTTTCCCGGAACGCCTGAATGGCAAACCCTGCCGCCGGGAGTCATCTGGAATCCAACTCGTCTCCAGGATTCCGAAGCCTTTGCTGACGAGATGCTTGCCAAAGTCCGGCAATATGCTGCCACCCTGCCCGTCAATATCACTTCTGCCAAAGGCTTCCTGACCTTGACCCACCAAATGCCGGACAATACCTTGACCATCCACTGCCTCGCCGCTGAGTTTGACACGGATATCGACCACGAACTGGATGCCATGCGCTACCATCGCTCACGGGTCAATCTGATCACCAAGGCAGAGCCAATCGGTACCGACGACCTTATCCAGTTGACGACCAGCGCCAAAGTCCGAGCCTTCTCGCCGCTGACGCCTGGACTCGAACCAAAAGTCTCACGACAAGGTGACAAGGTGACCATAACCCTGCCGGAAAAATGCGCGTACGCGGTCATCGCGTTGACGTGACATTCAACCATGGCGCGAAATTCGGCGATGCTGAAATAAATCCTGGCAAAAAGGCGTGATATGCCTGCTCAAGGGCTTTATTGAACAAGCCTCAAATAAGGTGGCGGCCCTTTGCGTTTTTCCAGTTGACGGCGCAGCCTAAGAACGGCTATGCCATCGACAGGAAATCACGCCTTATGACCACGCCTTGCCGCATCATATTTTCATGGCTCTTTCTGGCCTTTGCCGGCAGCATTGCCGCCAAAGGCCGTAGAGAGCCTCAGACCTGGCCGCCAACAGACTGGCTTTTACAGTCGCTGGTGCAGTCAGTGCCAGCACAATTGGCCAAATTCGACGCTAAGACCGGACGCTTTCAGGCGAAGAACTGGCAGGCCAAAAACCAGAATGTGATTTTCCCCCTGGCTGCGGCGTGGCAGCTAGCTTCCAAAGCCAATCCCTATCACGGCGACGAGGCTTTGCTGGCTGTCATCAGCAAAGCCGGCGAAGCCCTGACCGAAGCCCAGGACGAAAACGGCGGTTGGCCGGTGACAGCTGGCGGCCGTTCGCAGCGCCTGTCCGGAACCTACAGCCGCTGGATACGGGCGTATATGCTCGTCAAAGACCACCTGCCCCCTGCCTCCCGCCAGAAATGGGAACAAGGCCTCCAGCGCGGATTCGCCGCCATGCACAAAGAAGCCGCAGACAATATCCGCGGCAGTACAGCCCAGGCGGCCGCAGCGCTATACGCAGCCGGAATGGCCTTCAACAAGCCGGATTGGCGCGAACGGGCCAACCAGACCTTCGCTGCCATCGCGGCTGCCCAGGCGCCTGATGGATTCTGGCGCAGCCGCGACCGAGAGCGCCCTGGCCCCAGTCTCATGCACAACCTGATGATGTTAGACGCGCTTGGCCTTTACTACAGCCTGTCCAAAAACGACGCTGTCCTCAACGCCATGGAACGCGGCGCTCTCCTGCATAATGCCCTGCTCTGGCCAGACGGTTCGGTCGCAGCTGCGTTTGATGCAGTACTGCCCTATCGAACAACCAAAAACCTCGGCAATATCGGATTTTCCTGGACTGCGGCTGGCCGCGGCTTTCTGCTGCGCCAAACCGCTGCGGAATACAATGGCAAGCGAGCTATCGACCTCGACTACGCCGCGGCCATGCTCATTCACGGCGGCAGTGGCACGGGCGTTGCCGCCCCCAGCAAAGATTTCCTTTCGGATGACCGGCAAATGCAAAAACGACGCCTGGGCGACTGGCATGTTTGCCTTTCAGCCTATACAGCCGCGCCCTCAAATCGACGTTGGCGCCTGGACCGGCAAAACTGCTTTGACCTCTTTCATAAAGACCTCGGAATGACTGTTGGCGGAGGCAATGGCAAAAATCAGCCGCGATGGTCAAATTTCACTTTTGGCGATCTTGAAAAGCCGACAGCAGCAGCCGACAACAACGGCCAGCCGCAAAGCCTACGCTGGACGCCAACGGCAGCGAAACTGTCACCACCCGACCAGGCGCCAGCCGTTGACCTGACCTACGGCGATGACGCGGCCCAGGTGACGATGACGCCGCAGACCGATGGAAGCATGGAACTTGCGTACACGCTAACCAAGCCGCCGACCGTGCCGGCTGCGGCGCACGTGCCGTTGCTGCGACGCAGCGGCTTCGTCCGACTCGGCAATGGGGAGCGCTGGCGTCCCGGTCTGGAGCAACGTACCTTCACAGGACGCGAGGTCGGCGGTTGGCTGGAATGGAATGGTCTGCGCCTAGAATTCCCGGCCGAGGCGACGTTGCACTGGCCTGAGCCGCCTTCGCCATCCACGACTGGAACGCCCGTCAGCCCGGGCGACTTGGCGCAATGTCGTCTGGTGCTGACCTTGCCATTTTCGGCTAAAACGTTGCGTCAGACTGTCATCGTCAGGTCACGTCCGCCCGTGCCAGCGACTGCCAAGACATTCGCTGCTGCGAAACTGCCAGTGGTTTCACCCAGTGCGACGCAAATCATTACCCAAGCCGACCAAGCCGCTGTGGTGCTTTGCGCGACAGCCGTGGGTGAAGCCATGACATTCACATTTACCGTCCCGGATGCAGGGAACTACGAACTGCTGGCAGACTTGATCTTAGGCAACGACCACGGCATCGTCACCATCGCCGTCAATGACCACGTGTTGGGCAAGCCGTTTGACACGTATGCGCAGGAACGCGATTCGAGCGGGCCGATGCCGCTAGGTAAACTCACTCTTGACGCAGGCCCAAAACAACTGAAAATCACCGTCACCGGAAAAAACCGCCAGGCCAAAAAATACTTGGTGGGCATCAAGGCATTCTACTTGGTCAAATCATGAATCCGCCTCTGCAACCGTGCTTCAACATCGTCTTGGTAGCACCGGAAATCCCCCAAAACACCGGTTCCATCGGCCGCCTGTGCGTATGCGTCGATGCTGCTCTGCACCTGGTCAAGCCGCTGGGATTCTCCCTGGACGAGGCGCATCTACGCCGAGCCGGCCTGGACTACTGGCCATACCTGAATTGGAGTCTGTATGAAAACTGGAATGACTTCCTGGCCCGAAACAACAATCCGGAAAACATGATTTTTTGCAGCACCAAGACGACGCAGAACCTGTACGAATGTACCCTGCGGCCCGGTGATTGGCTGGTGTTTGGAAACGAAGGTCATGGCCTGCCACCGGATTTCTATGAAAAATACGCTGACAAGCTCTTCACGATTCCCATGCCAGGCCAGCACGCTCGCAGTCACAACCTCGCCAATGCCGTCTCCATCGCCCTCTACGAAGGCCTGCGCCAAA
>JAAZKI010000249.1 GCA_012799905.1 Lentisphaerota bacterium
AGTCGCCTCCCGCTTGGCCAGAATGACCTGAGGGCCACCCCAACCTCGTAGAGGTGGCACCATGAGTAACCCCAGGTGAAGCGGAGCGGAACCTGGGGGTGAAGTCCCCCCCAAGCCTGAGCCTCGGAGAGGCGGCACAAAAGCGTTGACTTGAAGAAAATCTTTCACAAAAAACAAGAAGTTGGCGGATAGTAGTACGGATTTTTTATAGGGTTGTTGCTTGGGAGATGAGATTGTCAGCGGGCGGTACGGTCCAGCCTGCTGGTTTCTTTGCCTCTCAGAAATCACTGCCAACCAGGAGAAGACCATGCAAGACCTTGTGTTGAAAGCAGGCTTTGGCCGGACTGACATCACTCCAGCGCTGGGAACTTACCTGACCGGCTACGGCGACCATGATCGTCCGGCCGAAAAAGTGCTGGACCCCCTGCACGCAACGGCCATCGTACTCGAACAGGGAGGAAAACGCGCCGCCATCGTCGCCCTGGACTGGTGCTTCGTCTGCGAACAGCACACTAACACCATCCGCCAGGCTATCACCGAAAAAACCGGCCTGAACCCGGAGCACATCCAGCTTTCCTGCTCGCACACGCATTCCGCCCCGCATACCCGCCTGCGCAAAACCATCAGCGGCGGCGTCTCGCATATTGAAAACGGACGCGCGTACGTGGTCTCAGTCATCCCCAAAATCGTCGAAGCAGTGCAACTTGCCTGCGACTCCCTCACGGCATGCAAAGTCGGCTTTGCCCAGACTGAAAGCTCGACCGGAGTCAGCCGCAGAGCCGTCCACGTCGACGGGGCAGTCAGCTTCGAGGGCGGACCCAACGACGTTTTCGACTCTACGATGACAGTAGTTCACTTCAAGGACGCTGCCACTGGCGACAATCGCGGCATCATCGTCCACTATGGCGCTCACAACACCGCCCTGGGCGCCACCCGCGAGGTCAGCCGAGATTGGTGCGGCATCATGAAGGATCGTATCGAATCCCAATTCAAGGCGCCAGTGCTTTTCCTCAATGGCTCCGAGGGCGACACCGGGCCGCGAACAAACGTGGTACGACCGTCCGGCCGCCTCAACGCCGGCGGCGGGGACGGCATCGAGTCTGCCCGTGAAGTGGGTTATCGCGCCGCTACCGACGCCATCAGGGCGCTGGTCTCCATCCGGGAATTCCGCCCTGCGCTGCCTTTGTCCGTGCAGACTTTTGACCTGGACTTGCCCTACCAAAAGCTGCCGACCACTGAAGAAGCCTTGGAAATGAGGAAAACTGAAGGCATCATGCGCGACTATGCCGACATGGTGCTGGCCATAGCCGACCAGCCTGTGCGCACAGCGCTGAACTTCCGGATGACCATCATCGCCCTCGGGCCGCTCGCCATCTTGCCTCTTCCCGGAGAAGTCTTCTCCAGCATTTCATTGCGTCTGCGCGGCGCCAGTCCATTCCAGCACACGCTGGTCTGCAGCCAGAGCAATGGCACCAACGCCTATATCACTGACCGCGAAGGCGTTGCCCGCGGCGGCTACGAAATCAAAACCAGGTTGCGCTTTGGGCCGTACATCTTTGTCGATGATATTGATGATGTCATCGTCAAAAACGGCAGCGATTTCTTGGCGCAAATCGAAAAAGAACACGGCGCGGGATGACGCTGACAACCTACTTGATAACCACGGAATACACTGAATACTTAGGGTGGACATGGTGGACATGGTGGAAGCTGTATGTAGTTTATGCCTCAGCCTGCTGTCCACACCGACCACTAAAGCAGCCCCCAGCCCCGCGTATCAATCGACGCCCGCTATCCCCCTTTTTCAAGGGTCTGCCATTGCCTTTTTCTGCTTTGCGGCTACATTATACTTATTATCGAACTCCCACCCCCAATCAATACTGAGAGACATATTTTTTTTCGCGAGTGAATCAATGAATCGAAACATTGTATTATGTGGTGTTGGCGGCCAGGGCATTTTGCTTTCTGCGAAGATCATTGCTTCTGCTGCTGAGCTGACCGGTTTTCAGGTTACTACCCACGAAATTCACGGCATGGCTCAGCGCGGCGGTTCAGTAACGGCGCAAATTCGCTATGGTCGCCATGTTCATTCTCCGCTGATCTTGGAAGGTCAGGCTGACGTTTTGGCCTCGCTGGAAGCCTGCGAGGCATTGCGTTTTGGCCATTATCTCCGCCCAGGCGGCCTGGCTGTAGTCTCGTCACAGCGGCTGATTCCGGTTACGGTTTCGACCGGCCAGGCCCGTTATCCCGAAGACTTGGACCAGCGCTTGCAGCAGGCTTTTCCTCGGTTAATCCTCCGTGACTTCTGCGCCCTCGCCAGTGAACTTGGCGATGTTCGCATGAGCAATACCATCATGCTCGGCGCACTGGCCGCAGAACTGGCGGAAATCACCGCCGCAACCTGGAATGAAGCCATTAAACTTTGTCTAAAACCCGCTTTCATCAACTCCAACCTCGCCGCCTTTGAAGCCGGCGCCAAAGCATGAGCACCACTATGAACAACTTTTTCAATCCCGTCGAAGAGCGCTATTCCGCTGATGAAATCGCCGCTGTCCAACAGAAGCGGCTGTGCGCCATGGTCCGTCACACCGACCAGAACAACGCCTACTTCCACCGCCGTTACCAGGAGGCTGGAGTCGACAGCGCCGGCTTCCGTGGCCTGGAGGATCTCCAGGCCCTGCCGTTTATGAGCAAAATCGACTTCCGCGAACAATACCCCGACGCTATGTGCTGCGTGCCGAAAAATACGATTGCGGAAATGCACATGTCCAGCGGTTCGACCGGCACCCCGGTGGTCATGCTCTATACCCTCAATGACGTCAACCAATGGGCGGAATGCATGGCTCGCTGCTACTGCATGGCCGGCGCCAAGCCCGGCGACGTCGTGCAAATCACCCCGGGCCTGGGTTTGTTCAACGGCGGCTTTGGATGCTTCCACGGCGCCCGCAAACTCGGCACGTTCATCGTCCCCACCGGGCCAGGCAACACCCAGCGCCAAATCACCCTGGCCAAGGACATGAAGACCAACGTCATCGTCAGCGTTGTCTCCTACGGCATACGCATCATGGAAATAGCCCAGCAGATGAACGCTGACCTGCCCGACCTGAAAATCGGCATCTTCGGCGCCGAGACCTTCTCCCCAGCCATGAAGGAACGCATCAGCTCCGGACTCGGCATCGAAGTCTTCGATATCTATGGCATGACCGAAACCGGCGGCATCGGCACTCTCGGACAAGACTGCTGCGCCCATAACGGAATCCATGTCTGGGAAGACCACTATATCGTCGAAATCATTGACCCGACCACCAAACAGCCGGTTGCTGACGGCGAAATGGGCGAACTGGTCATCACCTCCATCACCCGCGAAGCCATCCCCATCATCCGCTTCCGCACCGGAGACCTGACCCACGTCCTCTCAAGAAAAACCTGCGAGTGTGGACGGAGTCACGTCCGCCTCGCGCCAATCAGCGGCCGCGTTGACGATATGCTCATCATCAAGGGCGTCAATTTCTTCCCCTCTCAGGTCGAACAATCCCTGATGAAAATCCCCGGTGTCCTCCCCCAATACCGCATCATCGTCAACGACAACCACGGCGTCATGGAAATGTACATTGAGGTCGAAGCCGAACCCGGCGTCACCGGCTACCAAGTCGTCAAACAACTCCGTGAAGACCTCGGCTTCGCCCCAGACGGCGATGTCTTCCCGGCCGGCTCCATCCCCCGCCAGGAAGGAAAAGCCAAACGCGTCATCTACAAAAAAGACGGCGAGGAGGTCTGATATGCGGCAACTCTTCTCCGGCAATGAAGCCATCGCCCGCGGCGCTTGGGAAGCTGGCGTTAAAACCGCCTTCGGATACCCAGGCACACCATCCACGGAAATCCTGGAAAATTTCGCCCGTTATCCCGGCGTCTATGCTGAATGGTCGCCAAACGAGAAGGTCGCCCTGGAAGCAGCTGTCGGCGCGTCCTTGGCTGGCGCCCGTTCTTTTGTGACCATGAAGCACGTCGGCCTCAACGTCGCCGCTGACCCGCTCATGACTTTGTCCTACATCGGCGTCCGCGCCGGACTGGTGATTGTAGTTGCCGACGACCCTGGGCAGCATTCCTCCCAGACTGAGCAGGACACCCGCCATTACGCCCGCCTCGCCAAGGTGCCAATCATCGAACCGGGCAATGCTGGCGAATGCCGCGAATACATGATTCGGGCGTTTGAATTGTCCGAAAAATACTGCTGTCCGGTCATCCTCCGCACCACCACCTGCGTCAGCCACTCGCGCTTTTTGACCGACACTGCCGAACGCCAGGAACACCCGTTCCCGCCTTTCACTTCCAATCCCTCCCAATATGTGCCCCTGCCAGTCTGGGGGCGCAAACTCCGTGTCAAAATTGAGGAACGCCTCGACGCCCAGGCGGCCGATAATGCCGCTGACCCGGCCTGGCACCACGAATTCACCCGTCAGCCTGACCTTGGCATCATCTCCTCTGGCGTGACTGCCCTGCACTGTCTTGACGTGTTTCCAGATGCGACCATCCTCAAGCTCGGCTGGTCCTGGCCCTTCCCTGACGACCTCCTGCGAGCCTTTGCCGCCAAGGTCAAACGCCTGGTCGTCATTGAAGAAGGCGACCCGATCCTGGAAGAACACGTCCACGCCCTCGGGTTGAAGGCTGATGGCAAGAACGTCGTTCCCCGAACTGGCGAATTGACGCCTGCCCGCCTGGCCCTAGTCAAGGCCGCACTGGAGGGCCGGAACGCCGACCTGCCCGCCCCGCTGCCCTCGGCCGCCGACCTGCCGACCCGACCGCCGATTCTCTGCGCCGGCTGCCCGCATCGCGGCATCTTCTATGCTCTGGCGCAATTCGACGTGGTGGTGACTGGCGACATCGGCTGCTACAGCTTAGGCGTATTTCCGCCGCTGTCCCGCACTGACGTCGTCCTCTGCATGGGCGGCGGTTTCACCATGGCGCACGGCATGACCAAGGCAGGCGAAACCCGGCCAGTCGTCGGCGTCGTGGGTGATTCGACCTTCTTCCACTCTGGCATCACCGGCCTGCTCAACATCGTCTACAACCGCAGCCCAGCGACCTGCATCGTAGTTGACAACCGCACCACTGCCATGACTGGCCACCAGGAGCACCCGGGAACCGGCTGCACCCTCCAGGGCGAAAAAACCGCCTCGGCCTCCATCGAAGCCATTGCCAGAGCCTGCGGCGTGAAAAGAATCCAAATCGTCAATCCGTACAACATCGCGGAAACCACCCGCGTGCTCCAGGAAGAGCTGTCTGCCCAGGAGCCATCTCTGATCATCTCTCGGGCGCCCTGCATCCTCAAGGAAAAAAAGGCCATTGGCAAGCCCTACGCCATTGATCCGCAAAAATGCAAAAACTGCCGCGCCTGCCTGAAATTAGGCTGTCCGGCCATTGAAGCCGCTGACAAACGCACCAAGCCGACCATCAATCAGCAGCTCTGCACCGGCTGCTCATTATGCGCCCAAGTCTGCCGTTTCGAAGCCATTTCATCATGACCCAGCCAAGGAGGGTTGAGCACATGACAAACACCCCCTGCCACTTCCGCGCCGCCCAAAGCACGAACTGCTCGTCCCGTGCCCGCGGCACTCGCGCCCGCATCATCCGCAACGGCTTCGCTGTCATCGCCATGCTCGCAGCGATTTTACTGCTGGCAGCCTGCGTCTCCAATCCAGGCGGCTTCACCAGCGAACACAACCCAAGGCATGACCAAAATCGATGGCTGGACGAAAATCTCGTCATCAACACCGTCGTCCAATGCGTCAATAACGCCGACTTCGCCTCCCGTCGCCCTGCGGCAGTCAAAGAATACGCCACCTTGCTGCGCCTGAGCTACATGAATGTCTCAGAAGGAGGCGTCGACATTGACGCCGGCGTCCGCGGTCTCAATTTCATCTATAAAATCCACCGGGACGCCAATGGCGACCGGAAGCTCTGGCAAGATGCCGTCGAATGCGCCAAAGATACCACCGACGACGCCGGACGGCTGCCCGGACTGCCAATCCCACCAGACTTCCGCTGACAGCAGCGAGATGCGCAGCGTGGGCTACCCGTCTACAACCTGTTTTAAACCACGGATGGACACCGATGGACACGGATTTTTTATAGAGTTGCTGTTATAACCACCGAACACACGGAATACACGGAAATTTTGTTTTGGAGTGCTGCTTGGGAGAGGATGGGATGGCACGCGGATTTGCGGTTTAGGATGGGTTCTAATTGGCGCCGGAATGCGGTTTGCCTGCAAGAGCATGAAGTGCCGCTTGCCAGCCACCTGCTTCATGAATGACTTGGACGGAGATGCCAGTCGCGGGCTCAGCGATTGCCTCCGTAGTAAAGACGACTATCGGCAATTCCGGGAATGGATTTGATGCCAAAAGCAACTGTACGCGTGCGGCTGTTTCTTCAGGCGTATCTGCACAGCGCACTGCACTTGCTGCTACCTGGCGGAGGAACGCATCCCACATCAGATTTTTCAAAAAGAGATCATTCTTGCCTGGATTGCCGAGAAAAATTACATGTTTTGATGCATCTTTCGGCGCCGGGAAGGAAACCATCATTTTTTCCGTGAAATCGACTGGTGGGAGGACATTAGGCGTTCGAATTCCGGCGATTGCAAAACGAAAGCAGCGATCAGGCGATGCGACAGCTCCCACGTTGAGTGCTGATCAAAGCGTCCTGTCTCATTCCAGGCAGGCGGGGTGACGACATGGCGTATGTTGAAGCCTTTTTCAATACCTTCCTCGACCATGTCAGCAGTCCTCTCCAATCCTGGACAACCCCATATATTTAACGCGAGCATGCGGATATCGCTTGAGCCTGAGAAAGGCGCATAGCGGGAGCCGCCATTCCATGCCGCTACCCTGATTCGCTCCGGGAATGTGACGGCCATTTGCTGAGCCATGCTCCCGCCGCTGGATTCGCCGATAACGATCAAGGGGCGGAGCTCAAGTCCAAATTCAGCAGCAATGTGTTTCTGGATGCGGAAGACCAGCGCCGCCCAGCCAGACTCAGGATAGATGTAATAGCGGGTAGGGTCGGCAGTTATTACAGTATTGGCTTCAACGCTCAGGCTGAACGCCGAATAACCTTGCTGCAAGGCAAAGTCGCGATGCCATGACACCAGACCCTGGCGAAGTCGGGCAGCTTCGCCATTATAAGGCGCATAAAAAACCATGGTTGAGGCGCTTGGGAGCGGACGGCCATTTTCTGGGTTCAAGGGAATTGCATAGCGGACCAATGTCTTCGGATTCAGTGGCTTCCGTCTAGTCAGCTCAAAGCTCCCCTCGACTATGCCAGAGCCGGGAGCAGGCTGAAATGACAAGGGCGGGAAAAGAACAACATATCTCCAGACCAGGTAGCCGGAGAGCGCTGATACGACCAATACAGCTGCAAGCAAGCCGAATATTTTGCGACAGGACATTATTTCAAGTTCTTCCCAGGGTTGCGAAAAGAATAGTTGTGCGAAATTCTGTGATGAATACTTGTATGCTTTCAGCCTGCCGTATGTAGTTCGGGCTTACTTTTATCTACGAGGCTCCTTCAGCAAGAGTTGCGCTGCAAGTTCCATGGCGAGCTGGTTGACTTTGGCGGCTTCCTCCTCTGATGTCATCGTAGTTGATGTTTCAGGGAAAAGAAGACCTTGCACAGATTTGTTTTCTGCTTTGGCTGCTTGCAGAAATTCATCCATTTTGTCGTTATCATCATCCATGATATAGCCTGGCACTTCTATTTCAGCCACGTGCTCCAAGGGCGACAAATCTTCAAGGGGCCAGTCTATTGATGCTTTTATGCCGATAAAGCCGCGTAGCCCCAATGCCCGTGCTTTGGCATCGCTGTTCAGAAGGGCAAAATTACCCACTATGCCGACGCCGACAACCAACATGGGCAGACCGTCTGCCGTTTCGACGGCCATATTCAATGCAACTTTTGAAGCTTCAAGACCCTGACGGCCAGATTCCAAGGCTACAGATACAATGGCATAGCCATCTTTAAGCCATTCCCTGAATGAAGGCAGGCCATAGATGTTTTTATCTCCTCCAAATGCGTCTGCTGGCAAAAAGAAGATTGCCAGCGCTTTAGGCTTTTGGCAAGGAAATGCCGTCAGCACCAGATTCTTTTCCTCGCCTTGGTGCATCAGCCGATATTCAAAATGGCGATACGACATGCTTAAGTTAGTCCAGCATCCGACGAACCATATTGCTCCACAAATCAGCAATGCAGTGGCAAACGGGATGCAGCAATCCAATAATGGGCGGAAAGCGAACTTTTTAATCAGGCAATTTCCAGCCGTAAAGCAAAAAGTGACAATGAGAATGCAGAGAAACCAAGGAAATACTTCCGGCTGTTCGTAAAGAGTGCTGAAGCATGAACCAACCAGGTATGACAAGCAAGAACACAGCAAGCCAGCCAAAATGGCGCTTCGTGAAGAATAGGCGTTGCGACCAGCAATCCACAAGATGGCAAAGCAGACTAAAAGCAAGGGAAATAAAATGCGAAAGCCATGCCTGACACTGATAGTCAAGACATCACTGATCATCGTGCGATAATGTTCCCTCACACTTTCTGGCTGATACCATTGGGCATACAATTTTCCACAGGCGTGCGGACTCCAGCCTCGGCATGGTCTCATAGCCGTCAAACCGCAGGCGCCGCGCCAAAGCCAAAAACGATGCAAGATGGAGCCATCATGGATTTGCGTCATGCTGCGCATACGCGCAGCGCCAGACGGAAGCAATAAAAAAACGCCCAGCAAGAACGCAACGACCCAGCCCATCGCTATTTTGCTGCGAGTTAAAGCCGAGAATGCCGTCATAGCAATCAAAGCAGACAGAATTCCGCCTCGGGAATATGTCATGGCAAGCAAGCCGCTCAAGCCCAGGATTACAGCGAACAAGCAACAAGCTATCCAACGGCTTTTAGTCTTCTTCTGCCAGCATACGCAAGCAAATCCAAACAACAAAACTATCATCATCGCCAGCCAGGCAGCGCAAACATTAGGCGAAATAAAAAATAGTTGCAGCCTTGGATTATTCAGGTAACGGTACATCCGGAGAATCGCTTTGCGAAAAATGCGCTGTCGTCCAGCTTTGACAATGCCAAGAGAAGGCGTTCTTTTTTCCAAACCATGTCAATAAAAATGCTTTGGCAGACTACGTTGCTTTCGTCTTCGCATTTTATCAATTGCAGATACACTCAATGACTGCCACTCTTACGTTTATGTCAAAAGACAATTCCTAGCGCGATAACTGCAATTGGCAACAGAAACCAAGGCGCTTTCTGACAAATAAAGTCCCATGGGTCATGATTAGTCAGCTTATTCACTTTCTGGCGAAATTTTCCTGGAGTTCTATTCTGATTCGTTTCCTTTACAATTTGCTTTCGCGTTTTAGCGATATTATTCGAGTGGGATTTTACTCTTTTTATATCAAGTTTCATACGCTCGCGAGAATCTTTTGCGTATTTTAACTTTGCATTAGGCGGGACACTAAAATCATCATCGGTAAATACTGGATTGAAATTAATATTTTTTTTGCGATCAGAAAACAAAAGCTTGCCTGATGAATTAAAATAGTTCCAAGATAAAATAAATAACTTTTCTTTGTCAATTATAAACTCTGTCATTTCGCCGCCAGTTGCACGCTCCGTAATTTTCCAACAATTTCTACCTTGATAAGTAAGACTTGTCATTTTGTATGTGGCGTCCTTGGGCATCGTATGTCGAGGAATCTCATCCTGAGTCACTATCCCCATGATTCCGTTTTGGGTTATCATCAAGTCAAAGCATCCATCAGAATTATATATTTTCTTTGAGTTAGCTGCCCAATATCTATCGTTGAAACCTTTAGCCCTTATTGTTTCTGTGACGCGCCACACTGAACCGTCAGGATTACGCCTTTGCTTGACAGTTGTTTCGTAGTCCTCGTCACTAGCGTCTTTAAATGAGAAGGTTAGAGTTACACCATTAATAATCGCTTGTTCCAGCAATGCTTCTGGTTTTGGTTGGGCGCAAATAGAAATCCCCCAGAAAACCAGGATTCCAAGGATGCAATGCCATTTTCTCATGCTGGCCTCCCTGCCTGTAAAAGCTTTGATAATTCCTGACCAGGCGCGACTGCCGCAGAGCTTACCCCCCGCTTCATCAGATGGTTCTAATTTACATTATCACCGATTTTCACAGTTCTAAATTAACCCTAAATTCATGAAATTGTCGCGCCGGAAAACGTGAGCCGTCGATTACCCATCCAGGGGATTTTCTGCGCGTCGAAGCTCTTTCCCATTTCCAGC
>JAAZKI010000008.1 GCA_012799905.1 Lentisphaerota bacterium
CGTTAGGGGCGAGGGGCTTTTTTTAGGGGCGAGGGGCGAGGGGCGAGGGGCTTTTTTTAGGGGCGAGGGGCGAGGGGCGAGGGGCGAGGGGCGAGAATGAGCTTGGACAACGCTGTCCTCCATGTCCATCCTCACGGGTTGTTCGCCGGTAAAACAAGCATAGTCCTGGCTAATGGCTGTATTGGCTTTTTAAATTGCCAATATAGCCTTTTTGTTTCTTTTAAGTGGTGGAGTACGGCTTCAGGGCTATTTTTGCTAAAAAGGCGTTTTTGGGGCGCTCTGGGCCGTTTTTGCTGAAAATTTTTCCGGTTTTCGCGTCATTTCGATGGAAAAGAGCCGTTTTTGTGCTATATTTTTTACTTCGCCCTGTATCAGCGCGGCTGCGGCCGAGAATTTTTTTCTTTGTAAGGAGAATTCACGTCGATGGAAACGAATGAAGATAAGGACAAGGCGGCATTTTCGTCTCAGGACGGCCATGTGCTGCCGCCGGAGGTGAACGGCAAGCCTTCTGGGGATGGCAATGGCGAGTACAACGCCAATCAGATCACCGTTTTGGAAGGTTTGGAAGCTGTTCGCAAGCGTCCGAGCATGTACATCGGCGACACCGGTGAGCGCGGCTTGCACCATTTGGTTTACGAAGTCGTTGACAACAGTATTGACGAGGCCCTGGCTGGTTACTGTCGCCACATCGAGGTCACGATCAATTTTGACAACAGCATCACGGTCAGCGACGATGGCCGCGGCATTCCGGTTGACATGCATCCGGTTGAGAAGAAGCCTGCCTGTGAAGTGGCGTTGACGATTTTGCACGCGGGCGGCAAGTTTGACCATAACGCCTACAAGGTATCCGGCGGTTTGCACGGCGTCGGCGTATCGTGTGTCAATGCGCTGTCAGAATGGCTTGCGCTAAAGATTGACCGGGACGGCAACGAATACCAGATGCGTTTCAATCGCGGAATCACGGTCAGCCCGCTGGAAGTGGTTCGTCCAAGCACCAGCCGCGGCACCACGGTCACCTTCAAGCCGGACTCGCAGATTTTTCCGGTGATTGATTTCAAGTGGGATATCCTGTCCAACCGCCTGCGCGAGCTGGCGTTTCTGAACGCCGGAATCAAGATCATCCTGACTGATATGCGCGGGGAATCGCCTCGGGAGGAGACCTTCTATTTTGAGGGCGGTCTGCGCGAGTTCGTCAAGCATTTGAACGAGGGCAAGAGCACGCTGCATCCGGTCATCTATTTCCAGATTACGCGCGATGACGTTGAGGCCGAAGTGGCGATGCAGTACAACGACGGCTTTAATGAGAATATCTTCAGCTATGCAAACAATATCAATACGATTGAAGGCGGTACGCATCTGACCGGCTTCCAGGGAGCGCTGACGCGGTGCATGAACACCTACATGAAGTCGCAGTCGGCCTACCGCAACGAGGCGGCGGTCACGGGCAGCGACGTCCGCGAAGGCTTGGTGGCAGTCATCAGCGCCAAGGTGAAGGAGCCGCAATTCGAGGGGCAGACCAAGACCAAGCTCGGCAACGGCGAGGTGCGCGGCATCGTCGATTCAATTGTCTATGGGACGTTGAGCACGTATTTTGAAGAACACCCGGCGGATGCCCGGCAGATTGTCGAAAAGACGGTGTTGGCTTCACGGGCCCGTGAGGCGGCGCGCAAGGCCCGGGAAAGCACGCGGCGGAAAACTGCCTTGGACGGGTCAGCCCTGCCAGGAAAACTGGCCGACTGCTCGGAAAAGGACCCGGCCCTGTCAGAACTCTACATTGTCGAAGGGCAGTCCGCTGGCGGCTCCGCGAAAAAAGGCCGGGACAGCAGATTCCAGGCGATTTTGCCGATTCGCGGGAAACTGCTGAACGTGGAAAAGGCACGTATTGACAAGATGTTCAATAACATGGAGATACGTTCTCTTATCACCGCTATTGGCTGCGGCGTGGGGCAGGACGATTTTGATATCTCAAAGGCCCGCTACCATCGCATCGTGATTATGACTGACGCCGACGTGGACGGCTCACATATCAGCACGCTGCTGCTGACGTTCTTTTTTCGACAGATGAAGCCGCTGATCGAAGCCGGCTATATTTATTTGGCAAAGCCGCCGTTGTTTAAGGTCACTCGGCGCAAGCACGAGCAGTATGTCGAGAGCGAAGACCAGCTTGACGGCATCTTGTTGCGCCTGGGTATGCAGGACATCGCCATCCGGAGGTACGGTAGCGAGACAGTCTACCAGCCTGACGAGCAGAGCGATCTGATTCAACTGGTGCGCGAGTTCATCCGGCTGTCAAACAACCTTTCCCGATATGGCATTGTGCGCGAGAAGTACATGGAAGAGGCGGCAAGGATGGGCGATTTCCCCCTGGGGCTGGTCACGATTCGCGAGGACGATGGCTCCGTCACCATGATGTACTGCCGCGACAAGGCGGACGGCGAGCGGATCGTGGCTGAGGCGACTGAGCGGATTCTTGCGGCTCGCCAAGCTGCGCTTGAGGCCGAAGCCCAGGACGATGGCGCAGAAGAAAGCGATGAAGAAAGCATCGCCCCGGCGCCAGACGCCTCGGAGGACGAGAAGGAAGACATCGACTGCAACCTGATTTCCATCGTGGAAGCCAATTTGTTCCGAGAGCTGGCTGAGAAGCTGCGTTTGCACGGCCTGTCAGCGATGCAAGTCTTTATCCCTGGTTCGGAGCCAGTAGCGGAGATGCTCCAGGGCGACGTGGCGACCCCGATGCAGACCCTGTCAGAGCTGTACACGAAGATCACCGACATCGGCCGCCAAGGGATTACGATTCAGCGTTACAAAGGTCTCGGTGAAATGAATTCGGAGCAGTTGTACGAAACAACGATGAACCCAGCTAAGCGGAAGATGCTGCGAGTGACGATGGATGACGCGGTGCAGGCAGAGAAGATGTTCTCCCTGCTTATGGGCGAGCTGGTGGAACCACGCCGCGAATATATCGAAAAGTACGCAGAAAGCGTCAAAGACCTCGACATCTGAGCTGCCTTGATCCGGAAAACAACCCCAGTTAAGCACTGAAAGAATAACGACCATGAGTGACGACAACAGCAAAAATAACCTCCCCCCCGATGATCTCGCGGCGCAGGCGAAGGCAGACATCAGCCGGAACGACATTCCGTTTGCGATTGAAGACATCATGCACCGAGCCTACTTGCAGTATTCGTTGAGCGTCAACGTCGGACGGGCGATTCCAGACGTGCGCGACGGCCTCAAGGTCGGCAACCGGCGTATTTTGTACGCGATGCGGCAGTTGGGCTTCACCAAGAGCCATTCATATTCAAAATGCGCCAAGGTCGTCGGCGATGTCATCGGTAATTATCATCCGCATGGCGACGCGGCGGTGTACGATACTTTGGTCCGCATGGGCCAGGACTTTTCAATGCGCTGTCCATTGATTGACGGCCAAGGTAACTTTGGCTCGATTGACGGCGACCCGCCCGCAGCCTATCGGTACACGGAATGTCGCATGGAACGCCTGGCCGAGGAGATGCTGGCTGACCTGGACAAGGACACGGTCGACATGCGACCGACCTTTGACGAGAAGATGTTGGAGCCGGTCGTGCTGCCGGCGCGCTTTCCGAACCTGCTCGTCAACGGCGCCACTGGCATTGGCGTCGGCATGGCGACGAATATCCCGCCGCATAATCTCGGCGAGACGATTGACGCGACCGTGGCCGTGATCGACAACCCGCTCATCACCGTTCGCGAGCTGATGCGTTATCTGCCCGGGCCGGACTTTCCAACCGGCGGCAGCATCCAGGGCATTCGTTCGATCATTTCGCTGTATGAGACCGGGCGCGGCTCCGTGCGGCTGCGCGGCAAAGCCGCCATTGAGGAGAAAAATGGCCGGGAGCAGATCATCGTGACCGAGATTCCGTTTGCCGTCAACAAGGAAGCGCTGGTTCTGAAGATTGCCGACTTGGTCAACGAGAAGCGAATCGTCGGCATCTCCGGCATTGAGGATTTGTCAAGCGACCGGGTTGGCATTCGGATTGTGATTGACATCAAGCGCGGCGCCATCGCCTCGGTCGTGCTCAATCAGCTGTATTCGATGACGCCCTTGGAAACGTCAATGGGAGCTCAGCTGCTGGTGGTTGACCGCGGCCGGCCGCGCACCTTGAATCTGAAGCAGGTTCTGGAGGCGTACATTGATCACCGCGAGGAAGTCATCACCCGGCGGACGCAGTATGAGCTGAACAAGGCCGAAGAGCGCGACCATATTGTCCAGGGCTTGATGATTGCGCAGGCGAACATCGACGAAGTGGTGCGCATCATCCGGCAGTCGGCGAATCGGGACGAAGCCAGCCGGGTTCTGATTGAGCGGTTTACACTGAGCGACCGTCAGGCTCGGGCGATTCTGGATATGCGCCTGTACCAGTTGACGAACCTCGCCGTTGATGAGCTGCGCGCCGAGCACGAGGAGTTGAGTCGGCGCATCGCACATCTGCGCGAACTGCTGGCGAACCGGAACATGATTATGGACGTGGTCAAGGACGAACTCCTGGAGGTCAAGGCCAAGTACGCTGACCCGCGCCGCACCCTGATTGTGCCGCAGGAAAGCGAGTTGTTGATGGAAGACCTGATCGCCCGGGAGATTTGCGTGGTGCCGATTTCGGCGTCTGGCTACATTAAGCGCGTCCCTGCTGATAGTTACGAAGCCCAGAACCGGGGCGGCAAAGGCGTGCGCGGCATGAAGACGAAAGAGGACGACCATGTCGAAATGCTGCTGACCTGCTGCACGCATGACACTATCCTGTTTTTCACCAATAAGGGCTTGATGCATTGGCTGAAGGCGTATGACCTTCCAGAAGGCGGACGTGACAGCCAGGGCAAAGCGCTGGTCAATCTCCTGGAGCTGCAGCAGGACGAGAAGGTGCGGGCGATGATTCCCGTCACGGAAGTCGATGTGGAGGGACTCTATATCGTTATGGCGACCAGGAATGGGACGGTGAAGAAGACGGAATTGCGAGCGTTCAGGAGCATGCGCCGGAAGGGCATCATCGCCATCACCTTGGTAGAGGGCGATGACCTGATTGATGCACAGCTGACCGACGGCAAACAGGAAATTCTGTTGTCATCGGCGCATGGCATGGCATGTCGGTTCCGAGAGACGGATTTGCGGCCAACCGGACGTGGCGCCGTCGGCGTGCGCGGCATGAACCTGAAAGGCTCGGGCACCACGCCTGATTCGGAAATCGTGGCTATGAGCATCGTCGTTCCAGAGGACGAACTGCTGGTGATTACAGCCAATGGCATGGGCAAACGGACGCCGATCGGGGCGACGCCACAGGATACTGGAAACGCGGACACGGATGATAATGGGGTGGATGCCGATGCAGTGGAAAATGGCGTTGAGGAAGAGACTAACGGCGAAGAAGTCGTCGAGTCAAGCTCACGTCGCTATCGTCTGACCCGCCGCGGCGCCAAGGGCGTGGTCAGCATTAAGTTGCGTCCCGGCGACCGGGTGGTGGCGGCCTTGCAGGTCGCCCCTGATTCCAACGAGGAAGTGCTCATCACGTCCGTCCAAGGCCAAATGGTTCGGCTGCAGGTTGACGACGTCCGCCAGACCGGGCGCGCAGCCTATGGGGTGATTGTCATGCGGCTTAATGAAGGCGACGAGGTGGCGTCGGCAACGCTGATAGATGAACTCAGCGAAGAGGAAATCGCCGCCAACCAGGCTAAAAAAGCGGAGCTGGAGGAATTGGCTGCTCGCGAAGCCGAATTCGATTCGCGTATGAGCGCGCTGCGGGAAGCGACTGAGACCGACCCGGACGGCGAGAGCGAGGACGAAGAAGACGCAGAGGACGATGCCACGCTGTCCGACCAGGAACAGGACGGCCGCGAGGGATAATGCTTGCCAGGGTTGAACCCTGGCGCCGCCGCCCACAGCGGCAAAGACGACCATGAGCCAAATTACGACGAGGCTCGCGGCGCCTACCGCGGGCCTCGTCATTTTTTTGGGGGCGGCTCTGAGGCGCTGGCGACTCTGGCCGCGCCGGCCAGGCCGGACAGGAACTTGACAGGCTGGCTTTGCATACATGCAGCCAGCCATCTCTTTTTGCTGTTCGAGGTCATTTGCTGGCCGCTACAGCAAAAAAACGGACTATTTTGGGTTTCCGACTATGCAAGCCGGCAAAAATGGCGTATAGTTACTTGTGTTTAAAATTCAAAGGAAACCAAGGATATATGGAAGAATACATTTGGGAAATTTCGCAAAACAATGAAGAGCGAGTTGCAAAATTAATCGATGAGGCCTCGGTCACCCGGCCGGTGGCTTTAGTTTTGGATACTCGCGGCATTGGGCCGGACAAGGTTCAAGACTTCTTGAATCCGTCTCTAGACAATATCGTTGACCCTTATTTATTGCCAGGGACGCGGGCAGCCTCCGAACGCCTATGGAAGGCCATTCATGAACATGAGCAAATCCTGGTGCATGGCGATTATGACACTGACGGGATCACCGCAACCGCCTTGGTGGCCTGGGTGTTGCGGCGCAACGGCGCCCAGGTGGAATGCTATTTGCCGCATCGCATTGATGACGGCTATGGCCTGACCGCTGAATCCATTTCGCGCACCAATCCGGATCGCTGCGATCTTCTGTTGACGGTTGACTGCGGCATCACCAGCTACGAAGCCGTGGCAATGGCGCAAAGCCGCAATCTTGACCTGATTATCACGGACCACCACACGCCCGGCAACGAGCCCCTGTCGGCTGTCGCTGTCGTTGATCCGAAGCTGCCTGGTGCGCCGAAGGAAATCCAGGAGCTGGCCGGCGTCGGCGTGGCCTTCAAAGTCTGCCAGGCTTTCCTCAAGTACGGCCGTGAAATGGGCTATGGCGGCGAAGATACGGACTTGCTCCAGGTTCTCGACCTGGTCGCACTCGGCACGGTGGCGGACATTGTGCCCCTGCTGTACGAAAACCGCATCCTGGTCAAACACGGCTTGGAAGTCCTGTCTCGCCAGCACCGTCCCGGCATCCATGTGCTCTGCGACATCTCCGGCGTCGGCGAAAATGTGGCCACCACCGACATCACCTACCGGCTGGCGCCGCGGATCAATGCGACCGGCCGCATGGGCGATCCGACTGACAGCCTGCGCCTCCTTGAGGCAGACAACATGGTCGATGCCGCCGAATTGGCCCGCAGCCTGGACAACCAGAACCGCGCCAGGCAGACCATTGAGGAAGAAGTCGTCCGGGCGGCTGAGGAGCAGATTGCGCAGCGTTGCGATTTGAGCACGATTCGTTCGCTGGTAGTGTGGAGCGACAACTGGCACCAGGGCGTAGTCGGCATCGTGGCGTCGCGCTTGACGCGGCGCTACCACCGCCCCTCGGTGGTGTTGACGCGTGATGCCAGCGGCCAATTCACCGGTTCGGCGCGCAGCATTCGACGCCTGAACTTGGTCGATCTTTTGGGCGAGTGCGGGGAGACGTTGATCCGCTTTGGCGGCCATGCCATGGCGGCTGGCTTGTCTCTGTACGAGGAAAATCTCCCCAAATTCTGCTTGCAGTTTGATGAGGCCGTGCAGCGGGTGCTGGGCATTGAGTCGATGAAGCCGCAGCTGAATATCTGCGGTGAAGTCGCCTTCTCCGAACTGGATGATGTGTTTTTCCAGGATCTGGAGATGTTAGAGCCGTTTGGTCATGGCAACCCAGAGCCCGTATTCCTGACCCGCCAGGTCTGGCCCGAGAGGCGTCTGCCCGCCGGGCGGCAGCATACCCGCGGCTGCGTCCGCGACGCTTCCGGCGCCCATATAAATTTCATTGCTTTTTCGCGGTTGCCGTCAGAATTTCCGCCGGCGCCGTGGGATGTGGTGTACTCGCCGCATATTAACCGCTACAACGGGATGAATACTCCCCAGCTCAAAATCCTGGACGTCGTCGCCAGCAACACCCAACCGGCAATGTTCCAGTAAAGATATTTTTCCATGCAAGGGTCGCCCGGGCAAGAGCAAGGCCCGAGTCGTCTTGCGGCGATTGCGTGGCATTAAGAAATCAGGAGGCATTCATGCGCAAAAATATGGGCAGGATGATGGCGGCCGTGCTTGGGATATGGATGCTTCTGCCTGGGCTTGTCGTCTGGGCGCAGGCGCCAGCGACAACCTCGTCGGAAGCTGCCATCGGCTTGTTGAACATGGCATCGGTGCGGGCATCGGCTGCGGATGTCACCCAGGCAGCCTACCCTGATGCTGACGATGTCCTGGTTGACGATCACATCGTGGTGACATACGAAGCCGACGGCACGTCGGTCACTATTGATGACACCGTGGTCAAGGTTTTGACTGAAAAAGGGCGGCTGAACAATCGTGTTTTGACCCGTTATTTCAGCGCGAGCTACGGTTCGGCCGAATTTCGTCTGGTGCAAGTGATTAAGCCAAATGGGCGCACCATTGCGGTTGACTTAGCCAGCCAGTCGCAGGTGATGACCGACCCCTCCCAGATGCATTCGAACATCTACGATCCGAACCACAAGGTTTTGCAAGTGACAGTGCCTGGCCTGGAGATTGACGACCTGCTTCGCTACGTGTCCGTGTCAAAAATCCATAAGCCGCGGGTTCCCAATACATTCAGCGACTATCAGCTGTTGGAGTACACCAGCCCGATCAAGTCATTCACCTACGACATCCGGGCGCCCAAGGAGCTGCCTTTGCAGAACATTGAGATCAAGTCTCCCGCTCCCTCGGGAACGGTCATGGCGGCAAAGGAAGAGGTCGGCGATCGGATCATATACCGCTGGGTGGCCAGCGATATACCGCAGATTTTTCCCGAGCCGGACATGCCGGCGCTGTACACGGTGGCGCAGCGGCTCCTGGTGAGCACAGTAAAGCGTTGGGAAGACATCTCGCAATGGTACTGGAAATTGTGCGAACCGCGGGGGAAGCACACTCCGGCGATGGAGGCCAAAGTGGCCGAGCTGTGCGAGGGCCTGACCGATGAGGAAGCGAAGATCAGGGCGCTGTTCCGCTTTGTGTCCCAAGAAATCCGCTATGTTGGAATCACAGTGGAGACCGAAGCGCCGGGCTATGAGCCGCATGACGTGGCGTTGACATTTGAAAATCGGCATGGCGTCTGCCGAGACAAGGCCTTCCTGCTGACCGTGATGCTGCAACTGGCCGGCTTTGAGGCCTTTCCGGTGCTGATTCACGCCGGCCCCCTGAAAGACCAGGAAGTGCCGCAGCCGTTTTTCAATCATGCCATCACAGCAGTGCGGCGCAGCGACGGCGCCTATTTGCTGATGGATTCCACTGATGAGAACACCAAGCAGCTGCTGCCTGCCTACCTGGGCCATAAGAGCTATCTGGTGGCGTGCCCCGAAGGGGATACTTTGCGCACCTCGCCAATTAGTCCGGCAGCGGAGAACATGATGCGGATTACGACCACCAGCGCTGTTGACGAGACCGGCGCCTTGCGCGGCGAGAGCACCTTTGAGTTCGGGGGCATCAATGACAACGCTTATCGCGGCATGCTGTCCCGGCGGAGTCCTGAGCAGCGTCGGCAGTTTTTTGAAGCCGTGGTCAAGCGGGTCGTCCCTGGCGCCCGGTTGACTGCTTTCTCCTTGCAGCCGGAAGATATGCAGGACACGACCGCGCCGTTGCATCTCCGCCTTGGCTTTGCAGCGCCGTCCATAATGGCTGGCGATGACCGCACCGCCATGTTTGAAATGCCCCGTTTTGCGTCGCGGGTCGGCGTGGTCAATTTCATCCTTGGCCAAGCCACCCTGGAGAAACGCCGGTTCCCCTTTCTGACTGACATGGCCTGCGGAGTCCAGGAAATCTCAACTGTAAAGCTCGACCCGACCTGGGGCATGCCCGAGTCGCTGCCATCCTATCCCGAAGTGGACAAGGACACGATGACCTGGCGGCGGAACATGACTTTTGCTGGCGATGTCCTGGCCATGGAAAGCGACTTCACCATCAAGACCGTCGAATTCAGTCCGGAACAGTACGCCGAATTGAAGCAAGACTTGCAGGTTTTTGAGGCCAATGCTCGAAAAATGCCGATTTTTGACCGCGAACGCCGCCGCAGCGAGCCGATTGCAGCGCCTACTGCAGAGGCGGTTGTTGAAGACGAAACAGCGGAAGCCGAAGTCGTATTTCACTATCGGCACTATACTTTGTTGAGTGCACATGAGTACCAGGTAGTGGAGACGGTGCGGAAGAAAATCCTGACTTATAAAGGAAAAAAGGAGAATGCCGAATTGCATTTCTCCTTCCTGCCGGGGACTTCGACGGTGCGCCTTGACTACGCACGGGTGCTCAATGGCAATGTGAGCAAGGAGATCAGCCCGGCTGAGATAAACGAAATGGACGCCGCGTGGGTCGCGAGCGCACCCAGGTACCCGGCCGCCAAAATCCTGGTCGCCAACCTGCCCGGCGTGGAAATCGGCAGTTTTATCGAGTACCAGGTCACTTATCACTACCGCAACCAGGACTTCTTTTCCGCCGCGATTCCTTTCCGCGGCTTTGACCCAGTGCAGCAGATGCAAGTCGTGCTGACGGCCCCGACCGAATTGAATGTCAAGGTCGGCGTCTTCCAGGACGGCATCCTCGGGGACGCTAAGAGCCGCGGCCCAGCAAATATTTTTGCCGCCAGCAATACTGGCGATGGCAAGGTGGAGTGGATGTGGAGCGCCCTGCGACAGCCGGCCATCCGCCGGGAAATCAGTTTGCCGCCGTTGACTTCATTTGTGCCGACGGTGATGGTCAGCAGCGGCGCCTGGAAGGAACACGTCCAAAAAGTCAACCAGGCCATCGCCGCCAAGATCGTTGCTGGCCCGAAAATCACTGAGGCTGCATCGCGCTTGCGCGATCTGGCGCCCTTGCAGCAGGTTCGCGCAGTGCGCAACTTGGTCGCCATGAGCGTTCGCCCAGCCGGCCCTTCCTTTGCTGAACTGCCGTTGAGCAGCTTGACCACAGCAGAGCAAACGCTGACTGACGGCTACGGCCATTCTGCTGACCGCGCCATCCTACTCTTGACCCTGTTGCAGGAGTTGCGGTTGGACGCGGAAGCCGTGCTGGTTGCCAGCGGCCCGGAGCATCCCGAACTGCGACAGGCGTATCTCGATTTTCCGACTCCGGAATTCTTTTCGGAGATTTTGGTTCGGGTGAGGGCAGGCGGTCAAGTCATCTGGTTGAACGACATTGACCAGTACGCCGTCCTGGGCAGCTGCCGCCATGAGCGCCTGCCTGCACTGCGCTCAAACGGCAAGCCATTTGTCCTTACACTAGAGGAAAAGTACCGTACCCGCACTGAGAAGCTGTATGATGTGAGCCTGGACAATAACGGCGCAGCCGTGTTCACGATCACCGAGACGTTGTACGGGATGGACTACGCGGCCGCCAACAAGATGTTTGCCGAACAGACGCCAGAGGAGCGCAGTCGCTACCACCAGACCATCCTGGCCAACCTGGCGCAGTCAGCCCGCGCTGAAGGCCCCCTGGTGACGGATTTCGATTCCTATCCCGGACGGGTGACCTACCGAGCCAAAGTGCCGA
>JAAZKI010000444.1 GCA_012799905.1 Lentisphaerota bacterium
CAACATAATCACGTCATGCTGAAACTGCCCATTCCCGCCCTACTCCTTGCAGTCGCCATCACCATCACGGCCGCCTTTGCCGGCGACACCGTCCGCCCAGGCCTTGAAAACATCGAGTACAGCCTGGCGCCGGCCGCTGACCTGGCCCTCGTCGAAGCCATCGGCAAGCCCCTCCTGGAAGGATACGACGTCGAAGCAGCGCTGCAAGATTGGTTTGACGGGCGCTTGCTGCATGTCCAGAACCAGGCTGACGCGGCCAACGCCAAATGGAAAGAAGGACTGACCAAGCTCCAAAACCTGCAAAGGCTGCCGGAAGCCGTCTGGCCCGCCTGGCCTGACGCCGACTTCAAGGAAGTGACCAACCTGAAGCTGTCCTCCTATCCGAAAGTGAAAATCCAAGTCGTGGAATGGACGGTTTCAAAACTGAAGCAATATGGCCTTGTTTTCACGCCGACCGACCCGGCGCCGGAGGCGGGCTACCCCCTGCTTCTGTACACGCACGGCGCTGCCTTCGGCATCCCTAACTACTTCTGCGGCTGGCTGGCGGAATTGACGAGCAAGGGCTATGTGATCATTGCGCCGGCCATGCGCGGCGAACCGCTCTTCCAAATGCAATTCTCCATCAATGGCCGCGAACTGACCTGCGAAGGCGAAATCGAAAACCTCGAAGGCGAAGTCGATGACTGCCTCTCCATGCTCAGCGCAGCCTGGAAACTGCCGGGCGTGCGCAAAAACGAATTTGCAGTCGTTGGCCACAGTTTCGGGGCCGGCGTCGGTCTCCTTGCAGCTGCCCGCGCCGGCGACCGCGCCAAGGCGGTTGTCAGTTATGACGCCTGGCTGGTCAACCCCCAGCGCTACTACTGGGACCGCATGCGCCGGGGCGCCAACAACTGGCTGTCCTGGGAAGACTTCTGCAACCAGCCGGTGGCTGACCAGCTGCGCGGACTGCTCACCCGCAGCATTGTCCACAACGCCCGCCATCTGCAATGCCCGCTCCTCCTGTTCATGGGCGGCGCTTATGACGGCAGCGTCTTCCATCTCAGCCATGCCGACCTCTGCCGGGAGTTAAAGCGCCTGGAGAAAAAATACACTTACGTCCTAGTGCCGAACGGCGACCACAACTTCGTGCTCCGCGAAGGCAGCCCTCCGGCTCTTTTCGCCCTGCAAAAACAGCATGATTTCTTGCAAAAGCACTATCCCCCCGTCAGCCCTACACCGGTCAAGCCCAAGGGGGAAAAGCCATGACTGCCAACGTCCTCGCCATCCAGCCTGAATGCCAACCGCTGCCGGAAGTGACGGAACGCCACGTCAGCTTCCGGGTCGGCGCTGACCAAATCCAGGCCATCCTCACCCTGCCGACCGGAACTGCGCCACGCCACGGCGTCATCTTCACGCATGGCTGGAGCGGCAACCGCTGCGGTCCGGCCGCCATCATCACCACCCTGGCCCGCCGCCTGGCACAAAACAACTGCGCCAGCCTCCGCTTCGATTTCAGGGGCCGCGGCGAAAGCGCTGGCAATGGCCTTGAGTCAACCCTGACCACCATGGCCGATGACCTAGTCGAAGCAAGTCGACAATTTGCCGCCCTGAGCGGCATCCGCAAACCTGTCTACACCGGCCTCTGTTCGGGCGGCAACGTCGCTATCGGCGCTCTGAACCGGCTGCCGGACGCCAAAGCAATCGTCATGCTCTCCGTCTACCCGTTCTCTGACGGCGACGCCTTTGGCCGTGACGCCCGCCGCACCCTCCACTTCCTCAAAGTGTACTGGCTCAAGGCAACCCGCCCGGAAACCTGGAAACGACTCTGGCGCGGCGACGTCAATCTCAAACAAGTCGCCCAAGTGATCCTCAATCCGCTCCTGCGCCGTAAAGCTGGCAAGCAGCGGGAAGGACAGCAAGACGCTGCCAAGCCGGCGACGCCGCAAGTGGCGCGCGCCACGCAGTCGGAAAGCCGCCTCCAGCCAGGTCAGGAGCCGCCCCGCAAATTCCTGGCCAATCTCCGCCCCGGCCTGCCCGGGTTGTTCATCTACGGCACCGGCGATCCGGACGCCAAGGCAGCCATTGACTACTACGGCACCTACATCACCGAACACAGTCTGCCCATCCGCATCGAACACATCAACGGCGCCAACCATAATTTCTCCTCTCAATTCTGGTTCAACCAAGTCGCTGACTTGACCCTTGCGTTCCTTGACCAACTCCCCTGAACAGCCCATCAGGCAGAAAGGCATCGAAATCATGGCAACATCAAAAAAACGCCCGCCCGCCGCCGAAGCAACTCCTCCCACCACCCGCGAAGACGTTCGCGCCTGGTTCCATCGCGCCAAATTCGGGCTGTTCATCCACTGGGGAATTTACGCTGTCCCCGGCCGCGGAGAATGGCTGCGCAGCCATGAGCAAATCAGCGAAAAGGAATACGCGCGCTTCAAGCCGCGTTTCAATCCGAAACGCTTCAATCCCGACCAATGGGCTGACTTAGCCAAGAAGGCCGGCGTGAAATACATGGTCTTCACCACCAAGCACCATGACGGCTTCTGCATGTTCGACGCCCACAACACCGACTGGAAAGTCACCAATACGCCATACGGCAAAGACGTCGTGGAGGAAGTGACCCGCAGCTTTGAAAACCGCGGCATCCGCGTCGGCTACTATTACTCCATTATGGACTGGCATCACCCGGACTACCTGCCGCGCATGGCCTTTGAGGCTGCTGACCGCCCATCCGAAGGCCACGATGTCATGGATTACATCGCTTTTATGCGCGAACATCTAAAGCAAATCATCACTGAATACCGCCCTGCGCCATTTGTTCTCTGGTATGACGGCGGCTGGCTCAACACCCCGGAATCGCTCGGCGCCGCCGAGACTAACGCCATGGTGCGGAAACTGAAGCCAGACATCCTGATCAACGACCGCCATCGCACCAAAGAAGACCTAATCACGCCGGAACAGCGCATCCCGCCAACCGGCCTGCGGGACGAAAACGGCAATCCCGTCCTCTGGGAAGCCTGCATGACCATGACCTCGCACTGGTGGGGATATGACCGCAATGAAACTAAGTTCAAGGAAAAAGACTTCCTGATTCGCACGATGATCGATATCGTCTCCAAGGGCGGCAACTTCCTCCTCAATGTCGGCCCCAAGCCGGATGGCACCATCCAAAAGGAATTCACCGAGCGGCTGCTGGCTATTGGCAAATGGCTTGACAAATACTCCGAAGCCATTTTTGACACTACTGCCAGCCCGTTCAATCGCCTGCCCTTCTACGGCCGCGTGACCGTCAAAGACGACCGACTCTACGTCCATGTCTTTACTTGGCCAAAGCAAGGCTATATCCAGCTGCCCAACCTGGAAAACAACATCCTCGACGCGTGGCTCGTCGGCGGCAGCCAAAAACGCCTCCCAATCGCCAAGCGCGATGGCGAATGGTATTTGAAGCTGCCAGCCAAGCCCA
>JAAZKI010000405.1 GCA_012799905.1 Lentisphaerota bacterium
CAAATGAGCATCGCTGATTGCACCGTATAATGTCTTGCACCGAGAACGTAGGGAGAGCCGTGTACTGGAAATCTGTACGCACGGTTCGACGAGGACTCCGGGTAACCCCCGGAGTTACTCTACTGATAGGAACTAAGATTTGCTATATGTCGCGGAGCGACAAGAGCCCCAACGGGGCGAGACATGCCAGCCCAGGGTAAGCCGGCCTGGGTGAGATGGAATATCATTTGGAGCCCTGAAAGGGCGAGATATAATTCTGAATGAAGTACGGCTTGAACTACATACTGCAAGCTTCGAGCATAGACTGGTGTTTTCCATCAAGCCTTAGGAGGTAAGGAACATGAAGAGATTTCGGCGATTCACTTTGATTGAGCTTTTGGTCGTCATTGCGATTATTGCGATTTTGGCGGCGATGCTTTTGCCTGCCTTGGCCAAGGCCCGCGAGAAGGCGCGCGCCATTTCCTGCGTGTCGAACATGAAGCAGTTAAGCCTTGGCATGATCATGTACACGGATGATTACCTGCAGTTGCCAGTGAACTATGACAACACCACCTACGTGCTTCCCAACGGCAACACCCATACTGGATACCGGCTCTGGCCCAGCCTGATTTTTGACTATGTCGGCGATGTGAAGGCTTTCGACTGCCCCAGCAACACGTTCGTCTGGACCGGCAATTACAGCGGCACAAGCGACTATGGCATTAATAACTTGGCCGCCGCCAAACCGCTCTCGCAGTTTGTCAACCCGAGCGCCCGCATGTTCTTTTCCGAGGCAGAAGGCGCCGACTCCTATAATCTCGACAGCGACATCGGCCCCGGAGCTGTTGTCCAGGGCGCCGCCAACGGTGAAATGGTCGGTCGCCACAACAAAGGCTTGAACAATACGTATGCGGATGGTCATGTGGACTGGCTGCGGCGCGTCGCCGTGCCGATTTATCCGGCCTTCGGCAGCCCAGGCAGGTACTGGTCCCCGACCTACACTGGGTCGAATCCCTGAACCAAGGAGCTGTTAGCAAAGTCCGGCAAATATAAGAATAGGTAATGCGCAAGACCTTGTGATAGAAAGAGAGATTTGGCACAGTGATTGTGCTGTTAGACGTCCGGTAGCGCCCCCTACAGGGCGCCAGTTTTGGGGTATGCCTTCCCCCAGGCTAAAGCCTGGGGTTAAGCATGGTTAAGCGCCTGCGGCGCAAGGGGATGTGGATACGGTGGACAAAGTGGGCATGGTGGACAGGACAACAGCCCGCCGCACGTCTCCTGTGCGCCTATCATCCTGCGCCTGCCTGCATACGTGTTTCTGTCCAGTGCCGGCACTTTAGTGCCGGAACTTGTCCCTCGCCGCTCGCCTCAATCGCTGCCGATTATGGAGGGAACCACAGCTTTTTTCGGTTGACGGTTTCCCCTCTTGATGATTTTGCAGTATATTATTGTTTTGACATTTTTGTCAAATCTGTCACCATTGGCGATTCAGGTGCTCGGAGGAAATCCATGAACGTACTTGTCACGGGCGGAGCCGGTTTTATTGGTTCACATCTATGCCGGCTGCTGTTGTCGCAAGGGCACGATGTGCTGGTGCTGGACGATTTGTCAACCGGTTGTTATGAGAACCTGGATGGTCTGGAGGACGGCAAGCGTTTGCGGCTGATTGTCGACACGGTCAACAACGCGTCCCTGGTTGACGATTGCGTGCGCCAGAGCGACTGCGTGTATCACTTGGCGTCAGCGGTCGGAGTTCGTTTGATCATTGAGCAGCCGGTTCGGACGATTGAGAGCATTGTCGGCGGCACAGAGACGGTCTTGAAGGCCTGTTCTCGGTATCGGCGGCCGTTTCTGCTGACTTCGACGTCGGAAGTCTATGGCAAGGGCAGCAAAGTGCCTTTTTGTGAGGATGACGATTGCGTCATGGGGCCGTCGAGCAAGCGGCGGTGGAGCTATGCGTGCGCCAAGGCGCTGGATGAGTTTTTGACCCTGGCGTACTGGGTGGAGATGCGTTTGCCGGTGATAGTGACGCGTCTGTTCAATACGGTTGG
Organism: Lentisphaerota bacterium; assembly: GCA_012799905.1. Lineage (GTDB taxonomy): Bacteria > Verrucomicrobiota > Lentisphaeria > Oligosphaerales > Oligosphaeraceae > JAAZKI01. Next base: position 2,031 of record JAAZKI010000405.1, read on the forward strand.
GCCGCGGCAGACCGGGCAGTATGGCATGGTCGTGCCGAACTTTGTCCGCCAGGCGTTGCGCGGCGATCCCTTGACCGTGTATGGGGACGGGCAGCAGAGCCGTTGCTTTGCACACGTGGAGGACGTGGTCGGAGCGTTGACGCGCCTGATGGAGTGTCCGGCTGCGCGCGGCAAGGTGATCAATGTCGGGAACAACGAGGAAGTCACGATCATGGGTTTGGCGGAGCGGGTGAAGCAGTTGAGCGGCAGCAGTTCCGAGATTCAGACCATCCCGTACGAGGAGGCGTATGGCGAAGGTTTTGACGATATGCGGCGCCGTGTCCCCAGCCTGGAGCGAGCCAAGGCTCTGATCGGCTATCAGCCAGTGCGACGGCTGGACGATATTTTGCGCGACGTTATCGCCTGGGAGCAAAGAAAACTAGAGGCCGGCTCCGCATTTTAAGGGCGCAGCCAGGCCACTGCGACATTCATCAACAAGGAAATACTTATGTCAGATTTACGTTCACGTTATTTTGCTCGTGGACGAGAATTCCTCGGCTGCGAGCATCCATTTTTATGCGGTGCGATGACTTGGGTCAGTGATCCGAAGTTAGTGGCGGCGGTTTCCAATGCCGGCGGCTTTGCCAGTCTGGCTGGCGGCAACACACCGCCGGCGATTTTGGCGGAGCAGATTCATAAGACGCGCGAATTGACGGACAAGCCTTTTGCGGTCAACCTAGTGACTTTGTCGCCGGCGTATTCGGAGCAATTGGCGATGATTCGGCAGGAGAACGTCCCGTTCGTGATTTTCGCCGGCGCCATCCCGCGGGGCAAGGACATTGAGTTGGTTAAAGAGACGGGCGCCAAGGCTATCTGCTTTGCTTCGGCGCATTCCTTAGCGATACGGTCGATTAAATACGGGGTCGATGCGTTGATTTTGGAAGGCACGGAGGCCGGCGGCCATATTGGTCCGGTCAGCCTGACAGTGTTGTTGCAGCAAGTTTTGTTTGATGTCACCGAGGTGCCGATTTTTGTAGCGGGCGGCATTGGCTGCGGACGCTTCTGCGCGCATTTATTCATGATGGGGGCTGCGGGCGTGCAGCTGGGCACGCGGTTTGCAGTCTCGAAGGAGAGTTGCGCACATCCCGATTTTAAGCGCGCATACATCCGGGCTGCTGACCGCGACGCAGTGGCCACTCCGCAGTTTGACATTCGCATTCCAGTGGTGCCGGTGCGGGCGTTGCACAATAAGGGCACCGAGGAATTCGGCAAGTTGCAGTTGCAATTGATTGCCCGCCTGGAGAAGGGCGAGATCACCCGCACCGAGGCTCAGTACGAGGTCGAGCATTTCTGGATGGGCGGCTTGCGGCGAGCCGTGGTTGAAGGCGATGTCGAACGCGGCTCAATGATGGCCGGCCAGTCGGTCGGACTGGTCAAGCGGATTGAGAGCGTGGCGGATATTATCAAGGACTTGGTTGATTCGACTGAGGCGGAATTGCAGAGAGTACGAGAGATGCTCCTGTAACGAGATTGGACAAGACGCGCGAACGAGCGTCGAGCATTGCCTGAAAACATCAACGCCCCATTGCTGGCACTGCTGAGCCGGCAACGGGGCGTTGTTTTTTTTGGGGGCGGGGCGCGTCCGGCGGTTATGGATTTTGCGGGACGAGGGTAAAGGCGTTCATGGTATTGGCCGGATTCTCCAGGCTGGCATGCCCGTCACACCAGACGACGGAGCAGCTGCCGGTGTGGTAGCTGGGGGACGAATATGGCGAGTTGCTGTAGGTCACGTATGTGGAGTTCGTCCAGTTGTGAGGGCCGCCGATGTTCATTAGGGTGCCGTTGCCGTTGGTGCCGTGCTGGTTCCAGTAGTCGCATTGAATTGGGATGGCTGACGGCGATTTGCGGAAAGCGGATGCATTGAGGCTGTTCTTGTAATAGGTGAAGACAGCCGCGTTGACAAGGCTGAGGCCGTTGCTCAACTTCGAGTTATAGCCATAGGAGCGGTAGGACACTGCTTGCAGGCGGGTGATGCTGTCGCTGGGGCACCGGAAGGCGCGGTTTGACGGACTCAGCATCGGCCCATAGGTGGTCGCGTCATTCGGATCGATGTTGATCCCGAGATATGGCGCCACGAAAAAGTTGCGAGTGTTGAAGCCGTTCGGATACGGCGACGGCTGCTTGTTGTATCTGACCGCAATCGCCGGCATCCAGAAGTCCTCGTTGTCGTCAAGGTACATCATCGCGCCTAAGCCGATCTGTTTCAAGTTGTTGACGCAGCTGATCGTGCGCGCCTTCTCACGAGCCTTCGACAACGCCGGCAACAGCATGGCCGCCAAAATCGCGATGATCGCAATCACTACCAGAAGCTCAATCAGGGTGAATAAACGACGCATAGCTGTACCTCCTGTCTGAAAATGTGGATAACAAGAGCATGATAATATTGATTTATTATCGTTAATGTAAGTGTATAATTGTAATTATAACTATATATGACAGAGAAGTCAAGGGCATGTGAAAAAAAAATTACCTGGGTCGCGTTTACCCTGGGCTGGTATGTCTCGCCGCTTTGGGTGCTTTTGCCGCTTTGCGGCTGTGGACTTGGTGGACAGGGTGGACAGGGTAGTCCAGGCGCACTCTCGCCCCTCGCCCCTAACGAATTATGAATTATGAATTATGAATTATGAATTATGAAATGCGCCTCAGCATTCAACATTCAGCATTCAGCATTCAGCATTCAGCCCCTCGCCCCTAGAAAAAGCCCTTTTCTTACGGTTTGGTGAAGGTGAACGAGGTTCCTTCTGGGGTGTTGACCTTGAGGCCGGTGACAGTAAGGAGGCCATTGGCCGGCACGGTGTAGAGCCGTGGTTTTTCCTGGTTGATTTGCAGGCGGAGCTTTTCGCCGGGGGCGGCTTTGAAGGCTTGAATTCGGCGCAGGGTCACATCGACGGTGATGGGATAGGTGATGCCTGGGTAGTTGGCAGTGATGGTCATGCCTAGCCGGTTGGGCTGATCAATGGCTGAATGCCAGTCAAAGCCGCGGTTAAGCCAGCCTTCGCTGTCGCCGTTTTCCGGGTTGCCGTCTCCGAAATCGCGGTTATCTGAACTATTGGAAAAGGCTGGGAAGCATTGATTAAGGCGGTATTTGCGGTATTGGGTGCGCCAGTTTTTGACGTCTTCCGGGGCGGTTGAACTCATACCGTGTGCGCCGTCGTTCCAGTAGACGGCGAAGGCTTGACGGGCGTCATTGGCAGCGCGATAGAAGGCCGGGTTGTTGTTCCAGGGGATGGATGCGTCGCTGCGGCCATTGGTGGCGAAGATGGGTGGCGTATCAGCCAGGACGCTGATGTTGCGGGCGCCGTCGAGATGCTGGAGCAGGTCGGCGCCGTCAAGCAGTTTAGCGGTGCGGTTCTTGATGGGGCCCATTGGGCAGGCGATGCGTTGTGCGGTGGCGGACTTGCTGGTGGAGCAGATGTCCCAGGTGTAGGAATAGACGGGCACAAGAGCGAGGGCGGCGGCAAACACGTCTGGAAAATGGAGGGCAAGGGCGACGGCGCCGGAGCCGCCCATGGAGCCGCCGGTCACGTAGGTCTGATTGGGGTCGGTTCCGAGCCAGTTTTGGGCCCATTGGATTAGGGCGAGGATATAGCGTTGGGTGTAGTTGGAGCCGATGATTTCAGGGGTGTCGGTCGTGACTGGCAGATTGCGGTTATAGCCGAACCACCAGGTTGAGATGGCTGGGCAGTGGTCGCGGGCGTCAGGCGATTCCCGGACTGGCCGATTGGCCCAGACGCGGTCATGCAGGGTCATGGTCACGGTGTCGCCGCCGCTGGTCAGGTGGAATTTGACGGGCAGGCCTTCGCGCCAGCCTTGGTCGTGGTCGCCGAACCAGAGGTAGTTGGCTGGCCGAGCCTTAGGGCCGGCGGTGATGCCGCCGCCGCGGCCATGGAGGGAGATGACTAGTGCCTTGCCCTGGGCGGATTGCGGTTGCGGAGCCGGTGTTGTCGCTTGCCAGATGGGGAGGGGTTGGCCTACTTCTGTACGGCAGGGCCGGGTCAGGCTGTTAGCGCCTGGGTCAATGGCCTGGCTGCCAGTCCAGGTGACCGCGAAATAACGCGAGCCAGCCGTTGCTGCGGCGACGGTGTGGACGTGGAGGCCGGAATCAGGGGCAAGGGGCGTTGCGCCGTCGGCAATGACAAAACCCTGCGGCTCGGCCGGTTCGGCCTTGAGGTTGAATGATTGCGGGTCCTGCCACCAGTCGCGGGCGCTGCCGCGGTGGATGCCGCTGGCGAGGGTCTGGGCTGCTGAGAGGTTGTCAGCGGTGATCGGTTCGTGGTGGCTGTGGACCGTGAACAAAGCGTCGGCGGGTAGGTCGCGTTCCTGCCAAGTCAGGAACACCTGACCGGAGCGGTAGGTCGCTTGCAGGTTCGTGACGGTGTTCGCCAGCATGGTTCCAGCCAGGAAAGTCCCGGCCAGGGTCGTTAGCGCTAAGGTTTTCATTGGATAAACTCCTCGAAAATGGTGAATGAGCGATACGGCAAGCTGAAGCTTGAACTACGTACGGCAGGCTAAAGCCTGCGGGACATACAGCAAACTAAAGTTTGAACTACATGCTCGTGCAAGCGAGGGAGATACTGCAAGCTGAAATTTGAATTGCATGTTGGCAGGCTAAAGCCTGCGGGACATACAGCAAACTAAAGTTTGAACTAC
>JAAZKI010000376.1 GCA_012799905.1 Lentisphaerota bacterium
ACGAATTATGAATTATGAATTATGAATTATGAATTATGAAATGCGCCTCCGCATTCAACATTCAACATTCAGCATTCAGCATTCAGCATTCAGCATTCAGCATTCAGCATTCAGCCCTTCGCCCCTTACGAATTATGAATGATGAATTATGAATTATGAAATGCGCTTCAGCATTCAGCATTCAACATTCAGCATTCAACATTCAGCCCTCGCCCCTAAACAAAGCCTGCTGCTTTGGCTTGCTCAGCGAACCGACAGCAGCGAGCAAACGCGTCCTCCAGGAAAGCGGCAGCTTCGGTGAATGGCGTGCATCGCATGGCGATTTCAAAACTAAGTTCGCGGCGATACGCTGACCCTGCCAGCAGGTTTGCCAGTCTCTCCCAGTCGAGCGTCCCCATGTATGGCGGCTGGTGCTGGTCATTACCGCCGTCGTTGTCATGCAAATGCAATGCCAGCAGACGGTCGGCATGGACTTCCAGAAAATCCAGGCCACGGTCTTCGCCCATGTGGCCGTGCCCGCTGTCATAGCACAAGCCTACGATTTCCGGCGGGAAAGCGTCAAACATTTCCGCGATGACTTCAAAAAGATCATTGGGAGTATTTTCCAGGGCGATCGGCACCCCGGTCTGGCGGATGAGCGGCGTCAGCTCATGCAGCGATTTTCGGAGTGCGGCGGTTTGGGCTCGAATGACATCGACATCGCCCGGGGGGGTTCTCGCTGTGATAGCTGGCGCATGCATCATCACCACCCCGGTTCCGCCCAGGGCCGCGTGCATCTTCAGGCGGTTGGCGACCATCTCCACCCCAGCCAGGCGCTCATACTCCAACAGCGAAAACCAATTCTTTTCCGGCCCGACTGAGCCATGAATGTCCAGCAAGGTCAAGCCGAACTCATGCAGCCACGCCTTGATCTGCTCTTGCTCGGCCTCGCCATAGATAAAGTCCGTGTTCCACTGGTGGCACCAGTGCAGGTGCGTAAATCCGGCTGCCGCCGCTGCCCGCAAAGACTCTTCAGGGCAGCCTGTCCCTTTCTGAAAATCCGTGTTCACCGCCAATTTCATCGTCATGTCGCCTTTCCATAAAAAAAACATCCTTCCGAGGCCACCAGTCATGTTGTTGACAGGTTAAGCCAGCGCCCATTCCACATCTCCTCAATTCCTATCAATATAACGCCGGTTTGGCCGACCTAATCACCTCCACCCCGAAAAAGGCAATCGCCCCGGGACATCTCTGCCCCGGGGCGACTATACCCGCGTCAAAATCAAATCGGCCTGCGTCATCAAGGCTTTGCAGGCGGCGCCAAGGCGCCGTCCTGCTCGCCACTCAAAAACATCTGTAAGCGCTCTGCCAGAATTTGCTCCTCCTTCGCTTGCAGGTTAGCCACTTGCTTTTGCAGTCGCTCAATGCGGGCCTGGGCGTCGCTAATCACCAGATCAAAGCTTTCCTTCAGGGCCTTCCGCAACTCGGCTTCAGTCCGCGCCTTTTCCGCGTCATCTTTGGCAGCAAGATAACTGCGACTCAATTCCTGACACCGCTGTTCAATCGGACCAATCTTGCTCGAAAACCCCTCCCGCCGCGGAAGCCGGCAGCGGACTTCGTGGAAAAATTTCTTTACATCTGACTTGCGCAGTTGTTCGAGTCGCTCGTATTCCTGAGGGTCTTCGACCCTGAGTTTTTCGAGCATTTTGACGACTTCCTCGCCTCTGCCCCAGGCATCAAACCGCCAATTGCTTGTCTTCGGCTGCTTTTGCTGCGACGCCGCCCTGCGGCCGCCCTGCGCATAAGCGGTTCCTAAATTCAGACCTAAGACCAAGCTCATCATTGCCAGCAGCGACAGCACCAGATTATGCCATTTGTTTTTCATGTCTTTTATATCCTTTCCTAATTATTTGCGGCTAAAGCTCTTGCTGCCGATGACGCCTTCTTCCGGCGCCGAGCGCCGACCCGACCTATAAACTGTCATACAAGTCAAACTCCAGCATCAACAGCTGGTTAGACAAGTCGCGGTAGACATCGTCCAAAACGGGGGTAATGGCCTCCACTGCTGTCACCCGGAAATCACCGTTCAGAGCCGCCTGCAAGCCCAAATCCATCTCCAAATCATCCAAAGCCGCATCAGTCAAGGCGCATTCCAACAGCCAATAGTCAGCCGTGTGCGCTGGCGATGGCGTTTGCGTTGGCGCCATCAGACGCCAGACGACCATGCTGATCACCAGGGCGGCAGCGACGCCGAGCACCGCCTGCCCAAACCGCTTCAGTCGCCGCCGCTGGCGCTGCCAGCGCAAAACGCCCGCGACTTGGCGCCGTACGGCGGCATCAAGTTCAGCTGAGGGCGCTGGGGGCGCCAACGCCAGACCATAGGCCTTAAGAAAATCTTGGCAGGACTTGCACCCGAGCGCATGCCTCTGTTGCTCTGGGCTGAGAGCCTCGACATCGGCAATGACCTGTTTTTCAAAATCCGTGCATTGCATTATGCACCTCCTTAAAAATTAACACCCTTCCCGTAAAACGCCTCCTGACCGCTTTTTCTACATAAACTCCGTTAACATCTCCCGTACCTTTCGCACGGCATAGTGCATCCGACCAAGAACAGTGTTAAGGTTCGCTTTCTGGATTTCAGCAATTTCCTTAAAGCTGACTCCTTGTTTTCGCAACAGAAACACTTCGCGCTGGTCCGGTGACAGCCGCTCTGTCGCTTTTTCTAAGGCACTCTCCAACAGTGAATTATCTATCTCCTCCTGGGCTGAAGTATATGACGAAGCCAGGTTGTCAGTCAGCTCCACCATTTCGGCTCTCCCCTGGCGGCGGTAGTGGTCCATGACCAGGTTATGGGCAATCCGGCATATCCACGCCAACAGACGCTGCTGTTCTCGATAGTTCTGCCAATTCGTCACCACCTTCAGCCAGACTTGCTGAAAGATGTCATCCACCAGGGGATTGTTGCCAGGCAATAACTTATGCAGATATGAAAACAACGGCAGGCGGTAGCGATTGTAAATGACCTCAAAGGCCTGTTCATCCCCTTTCCGACAACGCTCCACGAGAACATGGTCGGGCTGCTGTGCCAAATCCGCTGTCACGCTAAATACCTCATGACCAATAAACGCACTTTGACGGTCAATATTGCCTAAATGACAAAAACCGACGCTAAGAGAGAGGGAAAAAAACACCTGCCTGGACGTGACGTCATCCTCGTCCACAATCGCAATGTCCATAACCATATTGCCAGCACCGGAAAATGCGACCCGCAAAGCGCCTTTTTTCCCCAGCGCACGGCAGTGGTCTCAGGAAAGGGGCGAGGGGCACTTTGTTTAGGGGCGAGGGGCGAGGGGCGAGGGGCATTTTCTAGGGGCGAGGGGCGAGGGGC
>JAAZKI010000598.1 GCA_012799905.1 Lentisphaerota bacterium
TACGGATATCGTGACTATGAGTACTTAAAACTGAAAGTTTATGAATTGCCGTCAATGGTGCTAACCAAGAGAATGCTGAGTTCCTGCTCAAAATGACCATGTTTTTTCGCAAAACCCGGAAGAGCCCTTAATGTACACATACAAAATGTGTTTGGTAATCCTTCGACACACTTTTCGAGGCTATTTTGCATAACCAGTGCAATCGGTCAGTCTTTGGTTGTGCCCACTACTGGGCACCACTTTTGGGGGCAGGTCTATCCCCAGGCTGAAGCCAGGGGTTAAGCATGGTTAAGCGCCTACGGCGCAAGGGGGCATGACTGTAAGCATGATGCATCCTCATCGTTTGAAAACCTGTACAAGATACGTGTCGAAAGCTCCGCATGTCCATTACTGTCCACTTCCGTCCACGTCCACTCACCACTAAAGTCCACTTCCGTCCACAGTCCATCGTCTACTGAAGTCCACTAATGTCCACTTCCGTCCATTGTCCACTGTCCATTAAAGTGCCTTGCCCAGGGCGCTGGACTCTGTAGCTCACCGGAACTCCGAGGCTCAATAATTGACCGATACTGATGAAATTCATTCCTTGCGAAAAAATGTCAGCTGTGGCTTTTCGGATGTGTTCTGGGGTGTATAGTACTTATGCTACAGGGTTGCGTAAAAACGCCATTTTTCGGTCGCATTTGCGGCCTGATTCGTGTTCACCAGCAGCAAGGAGAGCGCAATGCAGGAGCGTATTCGTCAGCAGGCGGAAGAGTTCATCACGCAGGAGACGCAGTTTCATCTGGGCTTTCTCCCTACTGAGCAGTCTAATCCGCTGACTAAGACCCTGGAACAGGATTTCAAGCGCTCGCCAGCAGATGGTGTCCGCACCTTGCAACGAGTTGACCGAAATGTGCTGGAGATGGCGCGTCGAGTGCTGGCCTCGGAGGAATATGCCCGTCTGGTCGAGGCTGGCTTGCGCACTATTCGCGTGGGCGGACGCATTATCTTTTCGGGCTGCGGCGCAACAGGCCGGCTGAGCATCCTGCTGGAAGCGATGTGGCGCACGGCCTGCGCCGAGCACCCGGAAGCAGCAAAATTGGCCGACCAGGTGGAAAGCATTATGACCGGCGGGGACTACGCATTAGTCAGGTCGGTCGAATTCTTTGAGGACTATGCGTCGTTTGGACGTCGGCAAGTGGCAGAGGCCAAGATGACGGCCAAGGATTTACTGGTCGCAATTACAGAGGGCGGCGAGACGTCGTCGGTGCTAGGCACGGTGGCGGAGGCGGCCGATCGCGGCGCAGGCGTGTTTTTGCTGTTCAATAATCCGGCTGAGTTGCTGGCTAGTCGGCTGGAGCGCTGTCGTCAGGCGATCACTGATCCGCGAGTGTGCGTGCTGGATTTGCATTGCGGGCCGATGGCGCTGGCCGGCTCGACGCGCATGCAGGCAACTACCTCGGAACAGCTGATTGCAGGCGCGGCTCTGGAGACGGTTCTGCATCGGATTCTCGGCAAGCCCGAACGCGACTACGCCGCTGACTTCGAGGCGTTGCTGGACGCGCTTGAATCCAAGGCCAATGTGCAAGCTATCGCCGACTATATGGCCTTTGAAGCCGACATCTACCGCAACCAAGGCAAGTTAACCTACTTCGCTAATGACTTCCTGCTGGATATTTTCACCGACACTACCGAGCGCTCGCCGACGTTTATGCTGCCGCCATTCCGGCGTCGGGATAACAAGACTGCGCCGCAGTCGTGGGCCTTTGTCAAGAATCCGCTGGTTCCCACGCCGGAGGCCTGGAATCGCAGCATGCGCCGGCCGCTCCGTTGCCTGAATTGGACTGCTGAAGATTACACTGCCATGGGCGCCGGCGAAAAGATTTCCTCGCGTCCGCCAGCCTTGGCTGCGGCGGACCTCTTGCAGTTCGCCATTGGCCAGGAAGACCTTGAGGAACGCTATGACAGCGGTCGGGACGCGGCCGTGCTGATCGCTATGCGCAACGACCCTGAGCTTGAAGCAGCCTTTGCCGATGCGTCCGGCAAATTCGCCCATACGGCGCGGCTGGCGATTGACACGGAATTGTCTGACGCCTTCCTGATTACGACTGGCGTTGACAGCGGCGCACTCAAGCTGATGCGGCATCTGGTCTTGAAGTTGGTGCTTAACACGGTATCGACCGGGACGATGGCACTGCTTGGGCGCATCACCGGCAACTGGATGAGCTGGGTCGATTGCACCAACAAGAAGCTCCTTGACCGCGGCGCTCGGCTGCTGGTCGAAATCGCAGAAGTCGATTACCGTACTGCCTGCGAAAATTTGTTCGCCGCCCTGGAGGAAATTCAGAAGGTTCCGGGCGAAAAGCCCTCGGCCGTGCAGGTCGCCCTGCAGTGGCTGCGTCAGCGTGACCTGGTCAGCCTGGAGGATTTTATTAAATGCGCGAACCAGGGCTGGAAGCTGGTGTGGATGGACGGCCAGGGCACGACGCAGTCAATCACGCCCGCAGCCATGCGCCATTCAGCCAAAACTATATCAGCCGACAAGCGGCAGGCGACGTTCACCTGGAACGGTCATGCCGATGCGGGAGACGATTTTTCCGTCATAGTCAGCTGGGAGCAGACGGAGGACGGCCGCTTTGTCGGCAAACTGAGCTACGATGGCTGGCAGGGTCAACAGGCTATCGAAGAAATCCATTTTCCGGTGGTTTCGCACGACTTTGACATTGCGGGCCGTTTCCTTTATGGCGGCTGGGACATGGGGCATTTGAGCCCAAAAGACCGGGTCTGGGGCAGGGCGCCGATTCGCCACGCGCAGCGTTCCATGCAGTTCAATGCTGTTGTCAATCCGCATGGCCAGAGCTGGTACTTTGACAGCCGCGATCCTGACTGGAACATTAAGTTTGCGGATATTTCAGTTTCCGCTGACCGGATGAAGTTCACGTACGCGGCTGTTTACCTGTGTCCGCTGCCGAAGACGGTGCCGACTGCTGGCGGCGTCCCATACATCAGCAGCGTCAAGCCATATCGCGGCAGCTGGTATGAAGCGGCGCAGATTTACAAGCCGTGGGCGACGCAGCAGTCGTGGGCAGTCAATCGTCCGCGCGAGAATCCGTTGCGCGACATTGCTATCTGGGTGTGGAACCGCGGCCGAGTCGAGGACGTCGTCCCTACGGTCGAGCGTTTGCAGAAAGATTGCGGCCAGGCCAAGGTGGCTCTTGACTGGTACTGGTGGCACAGCAATCCGTATGACACCGATTATCCGAATTTCTGGCCGCCGCGTGACGGGGTCGAGGCCTTCCAAGCAGCGGTGAAACGCCTTACTGATCAAGGCATTTACACGCAGGTCTATGTCAATAGCGTGTGCTGGGACATGGACGGCGACAATTGGCATGAGGGTGGCGCAGACGGCGTGGTCAAGAAGCGAGACGGCTCGCTGCATGCGCATGCCTTCAATCGCTATAACCTCCATCGCCTGGCTTGGATGTGCGGCGAGGCCGAGGCGTACCAAGACAAGATTTCCGAGCTGATTGGCCGTCTGGCCGACAGTGGCCTGACTGGTCAATATCTTGACATGATCGGCTGTGCGACCTTCACGCCCTGCTATAATCCCGCGCATCGTCATGACCTCGGCGGCGGCAACTACCATGTCCGCGGGTTCCGTAAGCTGCTGGAGCGCCTGCGAGCTGAGAATCCCGGCTACACGCTCACCACCGAGACCTCCAGCGAGCCGTACATGGACCTCTGCGACGGCGGCATCATCTGCGCCTCGTGCTCGCATGAACACCTGGGCGGCATCGCGGAAATCGTGCCGCTGTTCACGGCAGTGCATCATGGCAGCTTCGCGGTTTTCGGCAACTACGCGCATCCGGATGGCATCCCCCCCTGGGACCCGAAATGGCCTGACCAAGACCGTTGGCAAAACGAAAAGCCGTGGCATAAGATTTATCCGGATCAGTTTTTCGTGGAAATGGCTCGTCCGGTCGTCTGGGGAGCACAGCCGATGGTCTGCCATATCCGTCCTGCCGTCCAGAACGACCCGGAATTCGCTGCTATCTACAAGTTCATCCTTGACACCGCACAGTTCTACAATGAGCACCGCGACTTCCTGTTCGATGGCCAGATGCTTTCCCCGGACGGCTTCTCGTGCGCCGAAAAAGAAGTCCAGTTCCTGGCGCGGATGATTTTCACCAAGGAAGCCGATGCGCGCGTCATCACCAAGCAGCTGCCTTGTGTCCTGCACGGATGCTGGCAAGCGCCAGACGGCCGCAAGGCATTGTTCCTGGCTAACTACACGGCGGACCCGCAAGAATGGACGTTCCGCGGTAAGACAGGGGTGATTCCCGCGCGCACTTACCAGAAAATCGACCTGGAGTGATCAGGCGGAAGAGCCGGAGAAAGATTTCTTTCAAATCAGTTCTTATGTGTCTCCCCTGCGGGGCTCCAAATATATGCCATCTCACCCAGGGCTGCGCCGGGCCTGGCGGCCTGGCTTACCCTGGGCTTCTATGTGTCGCCCTCCGGGCTTTTGCCGCTCTGCGGCTGTGGACATGGTGGACAGAGTGGACGGTGCATAGCGTGGATGGCATCGCTTATATGTAGTCCAAGCTCATCTCGCCCCTCGCCCCTAACCCATCTTTCGCAATTTTATATGCCGCCAAGCAGGAAACAGGCACAACGAGGCGTTCAGATCTCCTGGATTATATGAGAGCAATAAGGGATAATTTATTGGCCATTGGCGATGACCGGTTCAATCACTTCCTTGCGGACAGGAAGCGAGTTCAGGTCTA
>JAAZKI010000286.1 GCA_012799905.1 Lentisphaerota bacterium
ATCGCGCAAATCATAAAATTCCACCATTGGCCGCCGCGTGGACAAGGGACTAAAAGCTACATAGACGACGAAGGGGAAATCCGCGCCACCCTCGCCGCCAACCTGGCCCTGCCCTTTGCCTGGGACGTCATGCAGGACGCCTACGCTGGCGCAGGCGTCGACCCGACCGCGCCCGCCAACCTGGCTGTGGCCAGAACCTGCCTGGCCCTGGGCGTATTCTTCGAATCCGATTATGAAATCGACGGCACCGGAACCTTTTCCAATGACATCCCACAAGTGTTTGCCGACCATCTTTTTTTCCAGTCCGACGGCTTTAAGATGTCCAACATCGAATCCTATTACGGCAACTACATTTCCCAAGACGCCCTCTACGCCAACATCCGGAGCGACATCCTAGCCGGACGGCCTGCATACGTGGGCTTTGCAGACCAAGTCTTAGGCGGCCATAGTTTTGTCGCTGACGGACTCCTGACCGACTCCGGCGCCGACTATTATCACTTCAACTATGGCTGGGACGGTCGCAGCGACGGCTGGTATCGCCTGGATAAGGGCCGCTACCCGGATACGAATGACACCCCCCAAGACGACAAAGACACAGTCATCACCAACGGCATCACCGGCATCCAGCCGAAATTCATGCCGCAGTTTGACGAGATTGCCTACGAACAGAGCCCCAACTTCACCCTCACTTGGCAATTCCCCCAATACCACGCCGACGAGGTGACCGCCTTCCGGCTGCAAGCGACCAGAAACCGCCGAACTGAAACGCTCGCCAGCGACATCCCGCCTGACGCCCGCTCATGGAACCTGACCAACCAACCTGTCGGCGAAGTGACGTACTCCCTCGCTGCTAAATGGGACGGCGGCGTTTGGCAGCCGGCCGCCACGGTGGCGGTCGCCGTCACCCCAACTCCAGCTGAACTGCAAATGGCCGTCCTGACTCCAATCGTGACCGGCTTCAACACTGCCCCATTCACCGTTGACATCAATGTTTCCGACCGACCCGGCCTGACCCTGAGCGCCGCCACCAGTCGACCTGATATCTTCCCTGCCGCTAACCTCAAGTTCTCCGGCCAAGGCTCGAACCGGACTCTGACCCTAACTCCAGCGACAACCACCCGCGCCGGCAACGTCCTGGTCTGGATCACCGCCAAAGTGGGAAAAGCGCAAATAACAGCGACCGCCGACCTAATCGTAAATTTCCAGGGAACGCCCCTGCCCGGCGCCGACGTCGCCGTCAACTGCCCCGGACAGGAATTCTTCACCGATGGCCATGCCTTCTGGCGCGTGCAGGACGAAACCGTCTTCTCGCCGCCAACTGCACTCCAGGGCGGCGGATTAAGATTAAACGATGAAGGCAAGCTGGTTCCGTATCTCGATGACAATGAGTTCTCACGCCTCTGCACATACGTCATCGGCCCCTGCGCCGTAGCCTTCCAATGGAAAGTCTCTTCCCAGCCGGAAACAGAGGAAAAACCCGATGCCGACTACCTGATCTTCGCCATTGACGACGTGGAAATCGACCGCATCGCCGGCAAACGCAATTGGAAAGATTTTGCCATCGATATCCATGAACCAGGGATGCACACCCTCTCCTGGACCTACCTGAAGGGAGACGGCGAGTGGTTTATGAATGACGACAGCGGCTGGATTGACGATTTTTTCTACGTGCCGCTCTATCAGGTCAATGTCACCGGGGGAAACGCTTCCAGTGAATATTACGAGCCGGCCGCCGCCATTTTCGCGGCTGCCGGAGACGTCGTGACGCTGACTGCCAAGGCTGGCAAACGCTTCCGGCGCTGGGAAACCGAACCGGATGGCATACTGGAAAACGCCGAGAACGCTGAAACGACCTTCATCATGCCAGAAGAGCCAGTTACCGCGACTGCAATCTTCGAAGCCGATGTTGAAATCACCCTCGCGCCTGGTTGGAATTTAGTCGGGCTGCCAGTTACTTTAGAAGCTGAGGATGCTATCCCCCTGGAAGGTCTGCCAGCATACACCTGCCAACTCATCGACGGTAAGCAGCACTATGTCAAGGCAACGACTTTCACCGGCGGCCAGGCGTACTGGCTCTTCCATGACGGTCTCAATGCCCTCTCCTTGAAGCTGACTGGCCAGCCGACCACAGCCGAACTGCCGACGGAACCAGGCTGGCACCTGGTAGCGCCAACTGCCGCTACGACTATACCCGACCATGCGAATGCCTGGAAATGGAACGGCAGGAGCTATGAAGCCGTCACCGGCGACATCACCCCGCCCGAAGCCTGCTGGCTGTACATCCACCCGTGAGGCGTCGTTAAAAGCGCGAAAATTACGGCAGCCTGAAGGCTGTACGACGTACGGCAAACTAAAGTTTGAACTACATACGGCAAACTAAAGTTTGAACTACATGCTCCTGAAAGCGAGATACGTACGGCAAGAAGAAGTTTGAGTTGCCTGTTGGCAGGCTAAAGCCTGCGGGACATACAGCAAACTAAAGTTTGAACTACATGCTCCTGCAAGCGCGGGACGTACGGCAAGCGGAAGTTTGAGTTGCATGTTGGCA
>JAAZKI010000381.1 GCA_012799905.1 Lentisphaerota bacterium
CAGCATTCAACATTCAACATTCAGCATTCAGCCCCTCGCCCCTCGCCCCTCGCCCCTCGCCCCTAAAAAAAGCCCCTCGCCCCTCGCCCCTAACGAATTATGAATTATGAATTATGAATTATGAATTACGAAATGCGCCTCAGCATTCAGCATTCAGCATTCAGCCCCTCGCCCCTCGCCCCTCGCCCCTAAAAAAAGCCCCTCGCCCCTCGCCCCTCGCCCCTCGCCCCTAAATCTCGCCCCTCGCCCCTCGCCCCTAAGAAAAGCCCCTCGCCCCTAATTCTTGCCAGGCGCGCCTTTGCTGCCTGCTTGCAATTCAGCCAGGCGCTGACGCAACTCGCGGTTTTCTTGCGACAGCTCCGAAATCCATTCTTTCTGGCGCAGGGCATGCTCTTCCAGGATGCGCACCCGCTGCTTGCGTTCCTCTTCGCCGCCCTTTTTTTGTTGCTCTTGCAGTTCCGCCAGCAATACCTTTTCCGCCTGCGCCAGCCATTCTCGGATGGCCGCCTGGTGCGGATGGTCTGGCTCCAGCTCCAGGCACTGGCGATAATGCCATACTGCCTGCACTTGGCGTCCTGGCAGGCGTTCACTTAAAAGCCCTAATTGCACATGCGCGTCAAAGGCGTGGTCGTTGTGCAGAATTGCCAGTTCAAAGGCAGGGATCGCCAGCATGGGCTGTTCGTCGTCCAAATGCCGCATTGCTTCGCGAAAATATGACGTGCTGCCGGTTTCACGTCGGCATCCTGCCGCGCAAAGGAGCAAAATCCAGGCAGTAGCGGCAAGCCACAGCGACGGAATGGATTTTGCCTTCGCTGTCCGCATGCGTAATCCTCCTTGCCGCGGCCGTGTCAGTGTTACGGCTGCGGTTTGGTCTAAGTTGTTCACCCCAGGGCGTTAACCGCCTGTAACCACTGCCGTGCGATGAAAGCATGGCCTGCTGCTGTCGGATGGACGCCATCCGCTGACCAGACCGTCGACGCCCGGCGGCAACTGGCTGCTGCCAGCAAGCCGTCCAACGGAACATATACTGCGTCAAACTCCACCGCCAGTTCACGCAAGGCATGGATTTTCGGGTCAAGATCAACCCGCCAGGCTTTGCGATCCTCTGGATACGGCAGCACGAATGGCTCCAGGATGATCAGGCGTGCGTCGATTTCCTCCCGAGTGCGGCGGAAAATTTCGCGGCAGTTAGCCGCATAGTCCTCGGTCGAGGTCGGGTCTTGCCGGTCGTATCGTCTCCAGGTGTCGTTGATGCCGATCAGCACTGATACCCAGTCTGGCTTCAGGTCGATGCAGTCATTCTGCCAGCGTTCCACCAGGTTCCGTGACCGGTTGCCGCTGATGCCGCGGTTCAGAAAACGCACATTTATATCTGGATACGCCGCGCTGAACTGGGATGCCACCATGCCGGCGTAGCCGCTGCCCAGGAGCGCGTCATTGTCTCGCGAACGTCCGCAATCGGTCACACTATCGCCTTGAAACAACACCAGTTCGCCTGTATGCAAACAAGTCATGCGCCTGTCCTTTCACATTCATAATCTGTTTTTGTTTAAATAATTAGTGTCAGCTTGTCGCCGCTTCAGGCGTCGTCGCCGCTCCAAATGGCTTCGCCGATTTTTCCCACTGGGCCGGTTTGTACGACCTGGCCGTCTGCAGAAACGTCTATAACCAGTTTTCCACCGGGCATGTGCACTGCAACCGGCGAGTCGCACCGTCCTAAACGGATTGCGACGGCTGCCGAGGCCGAGGCGCTGCTGCCAGATGCCAGCGTGTATCCGGCCCCGCGCTCCCAGATTTCAATCGCTAGGTCATGGCGACCCAGAATCTGCATGAACTGGACATTCGTCCGCTTCGGGAAAATCTCCGCCGTCTCAAGATGCGGGCCATATTTTTGAGCGAAATCGGCGTCTGCCTCACCGGTGTCATCGAGAATCACGCAATGCGGGTTGCCTACCGAGGCTGCGCAAAAGCGGAATCGCCGGCCTTTGATATTTATTTCTTCCTCCAACACCTCCCGCTCCGGCCCGGAGACCGGAATCAGCGTGCTGGTGAATGTCACCTCTCCCATTTCGACTTCAATGCGCTTCTCTGGATCATGCACCGTGATTTCCACCACGCCGCCCAAAGTCGCGACCCGGTAGGACGTGCCTTTGTCAATGCCATGACGCTCGTACAGGTGACGGGCGAAAATTCGCAGTCCGTTGCCGCTTTTCTCTGCCTCGGTGCCATCCGGATTGAAAATGCGCAACGCACAGAGAGTCTCGCCAATAGCGCTGGCATGGTCGCCGGCGCATGCGCTTACGGTGCAGAAATCGGCCATCCAAGGCCAGATTGGCCCCAGCAAAATGCCGTCGGAGCCGAGACCATAATGCCGGTGGCAGACTCGCCGTATAGCTTCTTCTGACAAGGCTTTGTCGCCGAGACTGGTCGGTTCCAGGACAAGATAGTCGTTGCCTAAGCCATGATATTTCCAAAAATGCATTTTTGCGTGTGTCCTCTCCTATTCAAGCCAGCCCGAGTCGCAAAAAGCACTCTTGACGAGGCTGCTCTTGCGTCTCGGGCGTTTCTGAAAGCAACGGCTTCACTATAGCCTAATATCGTTGCGCACGGTAATTGCGCTTATTGCAACGCACTCTCCCGTTCGCGCTTGTACTTTGACTCGCGCTCCACTGTGCTCTTCCTGATCGTATCCGCCGCCTCAGAGGATTTCTGCTGAACTGCTTGCTTGGTTTCCTGCAATTTTCGATCAACCTTGCTCTTGTTCCTGGTGTAAAAATGATAGCCCGCATAGATGATTGCAGCTAAGATCAGCAAGTTGATGATAATAGTGATTTTTCGCCGGAGATCAGCTTTTCCTTTGCGGCGCTGGACGTCATTGACCATCATGCCTGTCCGCATGGCATTCTCATAGCAGAGTTTTGAACAATACGTGTTGCCGTCATGAACTTGCGCACATTCCCCGCAAATGGGCTTGCTGCAAGTAGCACAACGCGCCACCGCCGCCACGTTCGGATGATTCAGACAGACGCTTCCTTTGATTGGCTTGCTCATCATTCTCTCCTGTGATTTAGGAACGCTGGATACCGCCTTTCGAAAACGCATAGGAACTAAACTAAATAATACCACAAAAGACACTGAATTGCAACCCCTGAGGAAGCTTTTGCCATGGATAGCGGCGAGGACTGAATGCTGTGGGGCGAGGGAAAGTCCACTAACGTCCACTTCCGTCCATTGTCCACTGTCCATTGAACTCTCGCCGCTATTAAAATTTCAGCACCACTTCTCCGTTTTTGCCGCCAGGTGCGGTCACTGTCTCGGTGTGCGCGTCGTATATTCCGCCCTCGCAATAGAAGGCCATCCGTTGCTGCGGGTGCGGCAGCCTGATATGGAAGTTCGGCGCTTCTTTCTCGACCTGAAAAACGCACCGAAGCTCATTTTCGCTCGCCTCGGCTATTGCAGTTAAGCCGCCGAAATGCGTCGTCTTCATTCCTTGCAAAGCGATCTTTTGACCTGGTGACAGCCATTGCCGCGGAATCATCCGGAATAAATCCAAGCCGCCGTCCCGGTCGTTTTCCCAATACAGCATCCAGCGCACCTGCATCAGCATCCAGGCCTCTTCGTGTGTTTTGTACTGGCTCGCCCCGTGATAATGCTCCCAGAAGGCGTAACTCTCGCGGTCTTGCAATGCTGTGAGTTGATTGTAAAAAGCCTTTAAATACAATTTGACCTCGCCTCGGCGCAAATGCGCATAGTCGTGACGACAATAGTAAGGCTGGCTCAAACTGGCGTTCTCTCGCGTGCACGGGTGCTGATTTGCCTTCACCAGCATCGTCATCTCGGGGCTGTCAGCCGCGAAAATGTCTGTCAAGGCCAGGTATAACGGCCCTGTCGTCACCCCGCGTGCGGCAAAGGAGCCATGTGTGAACCATTTGCCACCATCGACATAAAGCGTCGATATGCCATTATGCTCGCCCCACGGTGCGCACAACGGCCCCCAGCTGCCGTCGCCAAAGGGAACAACCGGCGCTCGCGCCAATGCATCGCGCAGAGCCGCCCGGATGTCCTCCCGATACAGCGCCACTTCTGCGGCCAGGTGCGCAGCGTAGGCGCTGTCCGTCGCCTGCAAAACTTCTGCCATCCCTGATAGGCCAAGGTAGGTTCCGGCATTCAAATAAAATGAATGGAAGAAATCGTCCGGGTCAGCGACCTTTCCTGACACTAGGCCGTAATAGCCCAGCTCCCGGTATTCGTCGACCTTATTGCGCTCTCGCCACGCCAGTAAATAGTCGCAGGCTTTTTTCAGGCCTGGTGTGTTGCGGCGCAGCCATTCGATGTCGTCGCTGTAACGGTAGTGTTCTGCGCAAGTCCACAAAAAATGCCCGGTCTCGCTCTGGTAATTGTTGAAATTCTGGATGAATCCATCTGGTCGTTGGCGCGCCAGGAAAAAGTCGAGGCTGCGGCCAGCCAGATCATGCCGTCCGACGCTGTCGAGAAACTGGATAATCGGTGCGCTTTCCGTGCCGATTGGCGAATACCACCCGATTGTTGCCAGCAGCGGTCCTGAATCTGAGCGTCCGAGGAGGTTCAAGTCCAAATGCAGCAGGCCTGCCTGCACCCGTTCATTGATCGCTGCTTCTGGAATCGCCAAGGCTCCGGCCGCTGACAACTTTTCCCGCCAAAACGCCCGACAGCCAGCCAGGTGCGCTGCAAAGTCCAGCTTTGCCAGCCGTTCCGCCCGTTCCGTTGAAATCGGCGAATGCGGCACCAGCATCTCGAACACCGCTTGCTCGCCTGGAAGCACCAGCACTGCCATCTCCTCGTCCGGCATCATGTCGCCATTCATCCGATTGATTGCGATGACTCGTCCGCCCGTGGCTGGAAAACGACTGAAGCCACGCTCAAATTCATCCTTGAGTCCGACGCTGAACTTCCCTGCCGATATATCTGTTCCTACATACGCCGCCTTGAACCACGCATACGCCGGCGCTTTCGATACGTTGACCGCTTCGACTCGCAAAACGCAGACGACTTCCTGCTCACGCTCCACTGTCTCCGCCAACATTCGCTCGCGCAGGGCCGCCTGCTCTTCTCCTGAAAGCATGTTGCCGCCGGTGTTAACATAGCAGACCTCGTAGTCCGTTCCTTTCACCCGTCCTGGCGCCAAGGGGCCGTCCTCCAACGTGGCAAAGGCCGTGACCCGATACTGGATGCTCTCTTCGTCCTGGATTGAATGTAGAATCGGCAGAACGCCGTCGTCCAGGCGATGCGTGATTTTCGCCTTGCAGCTTTCCCCGGGGGCGATGACGAACTTCAGGCGATAGTGGCTGCCAGGCTCCGTCGGGTCCAACAGCACAGGCCGCGAGTGATTGCGGATTTCGATCACGCCCCAGTACTGGTAGTCGGGAAAGCCGGCCTCGCGGTTTTGCAAAGCTACATGGAACATCCGCATGTCACGCCCCACGCCTAGCCAGACAGGACAGTATTGGTCGCGATTTTTCCGGCACGCCTTAGCGTAGCTTTCCTCAGCGGCGTTATTCATGCGGTC